>CAZVNK010000463.1:0-2419 GCA_964628115.1 uncultured Ignavibacteriaceae bacterium
CCGGATCGGTGAATATCGGCACCGCCTCCTTGAAGCTAAAAACGAAAATCAGCAAAATCGAAAACAGCGCCGCCAGCGCCGTAAGCGAGATGGTTTTCTCGCCCAGGAATTCCTTGATTCGGGATTTCGGTTTAAAGACCAGTGGTTTCATTGCTTAAACGTTACGCCGGGGGATACCGACGGCATCCCCGGCTTCACGTAATCCTCACACGGTTTCCGTCATTTTGCTTACTTGACCATATTGGCTTTGGCCGCCTCTTTGGAAAGAGGCACATAGTCGATCTCGGCGGCCAGTTTTTGGCCTTCTTCGGAAAGCGCCCAGTTAACCAGTTTTTGCAACTCGCCGGTCGGCTTGCCGTTGAAAAACCAGTACAACTCGCGCGAAATCGGATACATCCCGTTCGAGACGGTTTCATCCGACGGCAAAATCGCCTTGGCCGTGTCGTCCTTTTTCACCGCGGCGAATTTCACGCCCCTGGCCCATGCCAGACCGCCGTAGCCGATTCCGTTCTTATCCTTGGAAACCGCGTTGACCACCGCCGCCGTTCCCGGCAAAGTCTGCGTGTATTCGGAATAATCTTCCTTGTCAAGCACGTGCTCTTTGAAAAACGCATACGTGCCGGAATTGTTTTCGCGTCCGTACAGGATGATCCGAGAATCGTTTCCGCCGATTTCCTTCCAGTTGGTGATCGAGCCGGTGTATATCCCCTTCAATTGAGCGAGAGTCAATTCCTTAATGGAATTGCCTTCATTCAGAAATACCGCAATACCATCGAGTGCAACCGAAACGCGAAACGGCTCGACGTTGACCTTTTCGGCCTGCGTGTATTCCTTTGCTTTCATATCGCGCGATGCTTCGCAGATATCGGTGGAACCGTTAAGCAATGCCGCAATACCGGTTCCAGAGCCGCCGCCGGATACCTGAATCACGACGCCTTCATTGTGTTTCATGTACTCTTCGGCCCAGCGCTGTCCCAAACGAACCAGCGTGTCCGACCCCTTGATCGTAATCGTCGAACCGGAAATAACCATCCCGGCCGCGATCAATAAAATACCTGCAACGAGTAATGTCGTTTTCATAAAAATCTCCCCTGGTCAGACGGTTTTTCTGCCTATGGAAGCGTTAGTATATTCATCAATCTTTAGCATAGTGTTAAGGCTCTGTTAATTAATCCCGCACACCGTCGTCAAAATTTCAACTGGATGTCGGCCTGCATGCGATTAAAATCGCTGGTGGATACCTCTTCCAGGCCGATCTCATTGATGAAATACGTCAGATTAAAGGCCGCGTTCCTGGCGAATTGATACGAGCCGCCGATTTCATGTCCTTTGGCATCGGTGCCGCCGTTGCGAAAGTCGGAATCGGAAAACGTCCCGACCACGGCGTCTTTTTTCACCTCGCGGTAAATATACCGCAATGCCCAGCTTCCCGGCTTTTTGGTTTTGCCGATATGAATGCCGACCAACCAGCCGGTTTCGAGACTGTCGACAGCGGTATTGGTCACGAAATCCCCCATGACCACCACCGGAATATAAGCAATGGTGTGAGAAAATTCCGCAAAAAGTTCCACAATTTCATAATCGTTGGCATACACCGCCGGAGAGTCGACGACCGAATTACCCGGCGATTCGCCCGCGAATAATTCGTATCCCTGAGCATTGACATAGTTAAAAAAGCCGCCGCCGAGCGCGACCGAGGATTTTTTCTCATTGAAATGAAATCGCGCCATCCCCTGCCCGGCGCCGATCCAGGAATCACCTCCACTGGAACGCTCGTCTATCCATAAACCGGATGCGATCAGGGTGACTGTGATATTATCGAAATCATAGGTGAAATTCGCCGCGCCGCCTTCGGGATTCCAGTCCGAATCCCAGATCAATTCCGAGCTACCGGGCTTGAAAAACGGATTCTTGAATTTCCCGCCGGTAACCGACAGACCGGCCACCCGAGCCGGTGAATATTTCATATATGCCAGATCAAGACCGATATTCTTGGTCGAGAACGCATCATCAAGCGTCTGATTGGTCGAGACCGGATCGTCCGAACCGGTCGCAAGCTGAACACCCACCATCGTTTCTTCATTTACTTTGCCTTCCACCGCCAGGCGGGCGCGAAGACGATGGCGATGACGAGCATCGGCATCATCCGTGTCAATCATTTCATGGCGATAACGCAAATCGCCCTTGACCTTGATATTCTCCCACCAGTCGGCTCCCATAACCGAGGTGGCGACAAGTGACACGGAAACCAACAGCATCACCAGTTTCTTCATGAACAGTCTCCCTTCAAAAAAAGCATCTTAATACTCTTCCTCACTTTGAACTCGTGCACGTTCGCCCCATATAAATCATCTGAAGATTAGGATTGTATTAAGGTATTATTATAATACGATCAAGCGCTATGGTTTTACCGCCCTGT
>CAZVNK010000464.1:0-2417 GCA_964628115.1 uncultured Ignavibacteriaceae bacterium
AAGAATATGGAAGATTCATTAGGACCAGCTAACAATAATAGCAAAAAAAATAACATGTGATCGGATGCACCTCCGGCATTCTCTTTTCGTGGATGTTCATATCGAGAAAACTGCGCGTCGAATCCGAAAACAACTATGCCCTGACCATTCCCGAATATTTGGAAAACAAATTCAATGACACGTCCCGTCTGATTCGCACTTTCGGAACCATCATCATCGTCTTTTTCTTCACGTTCTACGTCTGCGCTCAGTTTCGCGGCGCGGGCAAGGTACTCAATGTCACCTTCGGCATCTCGGAAATAGAGGGGATGATCGTCGGCGCGGTAATCATCCTGTTCTATACCATCATGGGCGGATTCCGGGCGGTCGCCTGGACCGATTTCGTTCAGTCGCTAATCATGCTGTTCACACTGGTCCTGCTTCCGCTGATCGCGCTGATCGAACTCGGTGGATGGGGCAACGCCACCGCCACCGTCATGACTCAGCACCCCGACCATTTATCGGTACTTGGCGGCAAAACCGGGCTGATGGCGTTGTTTTCGATCATCTCGGGGCTGGCGTGGGGATTCGGCTATATGGGACAACCCCACCTGCTGGCGCGTTTCATGGCAATTAAGAATCCCGATGAACTGCGCAAGGGCGCCGTGATCGGCATTAGCTGGGCGGTGCTGGCATTCTGGGGCGCGATGTTCGTCGGTTTATTCGGAATCGGATTGTTACAAACCGGTGCCGGATTCGATCAGGAAAAAGTCATGCCACTCTTGGCAACCCAGCTTCTCCCCGGATGGCTGGCGGGGATATTGATCTCCGGCGCTATCGCGGCGATGATGTCGACCGCCGACAGCCAGCTTTTGGTCACCACGTCGGCCGTGGCCGAGGATATCTATCACAATTTCATCAATAAAAAAGCCACGGAAAGACGGCTCGTGACCGTCTCGCGCATTGTGACTTTCATCGTTGGCGTGGTCGCGTTTTTCCTCGCGCTTTATTCCGAAAAGCTGGTGTTCTCACTGGTGGCGTTTGCCTGGTCGGGACTCGGCGCGGCTTTCGGCCCGGCCCTGCTTTTGACACTCTGGTGGCGCAAGACCACCCGCGAGGGGGTATTCGCCGGCATGCTGGTCGGCACGATCGTAGTGGTTTTCTGGCATTTCACTCCGGCCTTGACCGGAATTCTCTATGAAATGGTTCCGGCCTATATTCTCTCCCTGCTGTCGGTCTGGCTGGTTAGTCTGGCGACACAAAAACAACGATAAAAACTTATGACAATGGATAAAAAATGAATACCACGATAATCATACTGGGAACGGTGCACGTTAAAGATTCCGACGCGCCGCATTATGCCCCCATACTCAAGCAGGCCATCGCCGATATCAATCCCGATATCATCTGCGCGGAGTTGAATCGCGAGGAACTCGACGGCACGGCTGTCAACGACTCTCGTCCGGAATATCCTGAAACCATTCTTCCGCTCGCCAAAGAGAAAAATATATCTGTCATTCCCTTCCTTCCCGATTCCGCCACCCGCGCCGAACTGGAAAAGAAAAAAGGACGGGTGCTCAAACAAATCGAGGACAACCAGTGGATGCGTATCGTTTGGGAATTCGCCGGACAATGGGAGGATATCGCTTATACCAAGATTCTGACCGCATTGGAAAAGCCGGAGTCATTCGATATCCTTCAGCGCACTGAAATCGACAATCTGCACTTTATGTCATGGTTCGAGGTGCTCGGGCAATTCTTCCCTGAATATCTCATGCTCTGGGAGGACTGGAATACCCTCATGCACGAAAACCTGTTGAAAGTCATCGAAGAAAACGGCGGCAAGAAAATCCTGATCACGGTCGGGCATGCGCATAAATACTGGCTGAGTGCCAAGTTCGTCACCCGCGATGATATTACACTACATACCCTGCCGTCATACCGAAATTCGGATTGAAATCACTGACTAAAAGTATCTCATAAACAAAAAGGCCAGCAGTAACCGGCCTTTTTTAATCGACTGAATCAATAGATTTATTTCTTCTTCTCGGGATCGCGAAGCTCTTCTTTGATTCCCGCCAATCGTCTGGCCATTTCCACTTTATTTTCAAGACCGCCGATGGCGTTAATCACCAGCTTGGCGCCGTCAGGTGATCCGCCGCCGTGCATGCACCCCGGCACTCCGGCGCCGATGGTCGCCCATTCCACCAGCCGCGCCGCGCGAGTGCGCGTTTCGGCGGGACTTTTGGCCTTGAGATATTTCTGAATCAACTGCCCGTATTTCTCGGAGTTGAAATCCTTGTATGACGGCATACAGCCGGTTTCCGCGATGCCGCCCGCGATATCCTGCGCCAGCCGCGAGGTCTCATACGGAAGTGTCGCGACGTGCACCTTGTTGACGTTCGACATCAGCATGTCGCACACCCAGGCTCCTGACG
>CAZVNK010000465.1:0-2410 GCA_964628115.1 uncultured Ignavibacteriaceae bacterium
ATCCGATCGCAAATCTATGTGTTTCATGCCGACCAATATAGTAAAAAAGCGGCTCCGGGGCCAGTTCAAAGCGGTTTGGGATTGACCGTCACGATGAGATACAATATTTTATATCTTTACGCGGCGTAATCGGGCATATTGCGTGTATAATCGAAAAAACAGGTTTCAACAGGGAGATATGGCCATGAAAGCAGGGCGAATCGGAATTTTGGGAACGGCGATGATTGCGGTGCTGGCCGTGATGATCTTTGCGGCGGATTCTTCGGCGGTGGTGCGGCGACCGCATGTGATCGACGGTGTTTATTTCGGGGGGCTGATCGGATATCAGTCCATCGGCGGAGATTTCAAGGGCAATTCGTACATCAGCGTGCCGAGTCTTGGCGAACAAGATAATATTCCGGAAATCGACGGCGGTATGGGATTCGGTATTGTCGGCGGATTCAAACGCGGTAAGGGTGCACTCGAAGTCAGCTACGTTCGCAGTACGCACGACGGATCATACTTGGGTACGGCCACCGACGTGGTTTTCCAGGCGTTCAATTTCGATGCGAAATATTACCCCCTCCCCTATATTCCGACTCAGCCGTTTTTACTGATCGGTCTGAGTGTGCCGTGGCTGAAAGCGGAGAATGTCTCCAATAGCGGATTGTACGGTATCGACGATGCCAAATTCACGGGGATCGGGCTGAATCTCGGTGCGGGAATACTACTCAAGTTCACGCCGCGCATGGCGCTGACCGGTACGGTCGGTTATCGCTGGATCAGTTACGGTTCGGTGAAAGGAGCATCGGATGAAAAAATCGACATTTCGAATCTGAATGGAAGCGGGATGATGTTCCATGCCGGTCTGGTGTACAATTTCCCGTCGCATTTCTAAAACAGACCGGTCACCAGTAGCAGTTGCATCACCAGTCCGCTGATAAGCGGAACACTGGTGTTATCGTCGATTTTCGTGGAAAGCCCCTCGGTGACCGTGGCAACCACGGCGCCGATCAGGCTGACCGTCAGGGGTAGTCCCGGCACGACCAGGGCAACCAGAATCGCCATCGCCAGAAATCCCAGCGAGCCTTCGACCGTTTTCCTGCCGTAAAAATGTCGTCCGCATGATTTGCCGACCAGTACCGCGGCGGGATCGCCCATGATGATAAATCCCAGCGACGCAACCGCAACCGGCGAAGAATACAAGGCGATAACCGCACAGGCGGTGGTCAGGATATACGTCGCACCGGTAAAATCGGCGCCCTCTTGTTCATTGTGACGAATCATCGGACGGATAAACCATTTGACGGCATGCCAGATTCGCCAGTCGCGCAGGCGACCGACGTCGATTATGACCATGGCCACCGTCGCCGGAATCAACACGGCCAGGCTGATAGTACGACCCAACAGGTAATATCCGATCGGAATGACCAACGCCCCCAGGTGAGTCATCTTGCGAAGGCACTCACCCTTCCATGAAATCTGTTTTGCGCCGGCTTTCGGTTCCAAGCCTCAACCTCAGATGTTAACGCGTATGGCTTTCGGCGGCAAATCGATGGTTTTAATCGGCTTAAGATTATACCTGATTTTATGCCCTCGGAACAATTCTTTGCGCCATTCTTCATAAATCGCCCGGTTGTGCCGGTCGGTCAGGATACGCACGATATCGCCTTTGACCGCCAGCAAATCCTTGCTGAATAGCCGCTCCAGCACCTTGATGACATGATAGCCGAATTCGGTTTTGACCGGATGTGACACTTCGCCCGCTGAGGTCGCCATCGCCACCCGGAAAAACTCGTCCGGCATTTCACCGGAGCCGATAAACCCGAGATCGGCGGCCGATTCGCGGATTTCCGGCGCACCGGGATAATACTCCCGTGCCAGTTCAAGAAAATCGAGACCCGACAGCGCCAGATCGCGAAGGTACTCACCCAACAAAGAATCCTCGACGATAATATGCTGAACGTACACCGGTTGTTCGTACGTGTACTCGTTGATATGCTCCTGATAATATTCCTCGATCAGCGAATCCGACGGTTTGTACGTACGATCCATACTGCGGTCACGGATCATGTCCGTGGCATATTTATGGTATAACTGCTCCCGCTTGTCGCGCACTTCGGGAATGGTATCGAATCCCATAGCGTCGCCGGCGGCGGCGATGATCTGTTTCTGGGTCCAGTACTTGACGGCATCCTGTTTTTCCGCAAGTTCCAGATTGGCTTTCCCCAGCCGCGTCTGAAAACGGTTGAAAACATCTGGCAGACGGTGAAAATCGATCGTATCGCGGTGATTGAGAACCACCGACCAGACCGTATCCGGCACGGAGTACGGCGGAAGATTCAGCGCCGAGTCGTTGAATTCGTAATGCGTGGCATTCATCAGGTAATCGACAAAAACCTCGGCCCGCCGTCCCGACGCTTCGGAGATA
>CAZVNK010000466.1:0-2409 GCA_964628115.1 uncultured Ignavibacteriaceae bacterium
AAGCCTCGACGTCAAAGTGCAATTCTGGCCCCTGTTGAAAAAGCAGATACAAATCGACCGGATGATTCTGGTCGAACCGGTAATTATGCTTCGCAAACTTCCGGACGGACGAATCAATTATGATTTCAGCTCTGCCGATACCCTGGCCCCGCCGGAAATCCGCGAGGCGCTTCCCGAGGACGCACCGGCGGCCTCGGCGGCGGCGGTCACATTCGACAATCTGACCATCGAAAAGGGCCACGTGGAATATGTCGATGATTCATCGCATATTCATTTGGCGGCGCATGGATTATCGTTGTCGTCGGTTTTAACCATGCCGGCGGCGATGGTGTTTGCGCCGTCGGGCAAACTCGCCGTCGAAAAACTTGACATCAAAATGGATGAACAGGCGTATCCGTCACTTCGGGCCGAACTCGATTTCGACGGCAAAATAGATTTAAACAAAAGCACCGCCGTCATGAAAATGCCCAATGCGACAATCAACGACAACCGGTTTGGGGTGAATATCGGGATTCCGAACGTTAAAACGCTGAACCGAATCAATGCCCAAATAACGGGCAAAGATTTGAGTTTGAAACGTTTGCTTGCACTGGCGCCGAAAGAGATGACCGATTCCGTTCTGATTTACAATCCCGACGGAACGATGACAATGGATGTCAAAGTGTCGTACGACATGGAAACGGAGAATATGTCATATAACGGATCCATTGCCCTGTTCGACATGACCGCATCCATTCCCGAGTTGGGGGAACCGATTTCGATAACGTCGATCACGGCGGATCTGGAAACGGATGCCGTCAGCGCGCAAATAGCCGGCGGTGCATGGAAGAAAAGCAGTTTTTCCGGGACATTGAATATCAGAGGATTCGAAAATCCCGTCATAACGAATAGTCAATTTACCGGCGACATTGATCTGGCCGATCTGAAACCGTTCCTGCCTGAGTCGGGCGATCCGAATCTAACGGGAAAGCTTGACTACAACGTTTCCGTTTCCGGGCAAATCGACAATATGGCGGCTTTAAAGCTGGGTGGGGAGATGTCGATTCAAAACGGCACGTACACGGCAAGTACTCTCCCTGAACCGATAGAGTCATTTTCCATGAAGATGAAATTCAATCCCGATGAGATTGAAATTGAAAAGTTTGATGCGCAGTTTACATCATCGGACATTTCGTTGAAGGGAAATCTGCACAACGCAATCCCGTATTTTCTGGCGGAAAACAATGAGAATGTGCCGCGTCCACAATTAAAATTCGCGATGACATCGCATCGTTTCGATACCGACAAACTTTTTCCGGAAGTGGTTCCCGGCGAGGCGGGCGGCAATCCCGCCGAAATGCCGATTGATTCTTTGCCGCCGATTATCCTTCCCGATATCGACGGTTCAGGGACGGCACATATCGACACTCTGATATACAGCCGGGTGGAATTTACGAATATCGACGCCAGAATTCGTATTGAAAACCGCAAGATATACGCCGAAAACGTTACCGGCAAGGTGTACACGGGAGACGTTACCGGTGATGCGGTGGTGGATTTGGGTGATTTTGACAATCCGACCTACAGCGGATCTTATCAAGCCAGGCAGGTCGAGGCCAATGATTTTATCAGCCGTTTCAGTGGTTTCGGTGGTCATTTGTTCGGCAAACTCAATATCGACGGGACATTCACGGCAACCGGCTGGGAGCCCGAACCGATTTTGCAATCGCTTAGCATGAACGGCGACGCCAAGGTGAAAGAAGCACGACTGGTCGGATTTGATATGTTGCAGAACCTGGCGGAGAATCTGAACATGAAGCTTCCCGACGAGGAAAAACTGCGCGATCTGATAACCTCGTTTCATGTCGAAAACGGCCGGGTGGAATTCGATGCCATGAAATTCCTCTCGACCACCGGCGACTGGCTGGTCGGCGGCTCGGTGGGATTCGACGGGACGCTCGTCTAGTAGGGCGCGGTGTTGCTTTCCGAGAAACTCACGAGCGAGGCGATTTCACAGTCGGGATCGATGTCCGGGCTGGTGGGCTTGTTCAAGCAAAAGGGAACCAATCGGATCAAGATTCCTTTCACGCTGGGAGGGACATATACCAAGCCGAAATTCGGCGTTAATCTGAACGCCTCCGATGCAATTAAGGAAAACCTGACCGATCAGGTTGGGGATGCCCTGAAAGATTTGTTTAAGTAGAAAGAGATTAACCCAAAGGCCGCCTTGACCGATACGTATCTATATAGATATGATTTTTACCACTATAAAAGAAGATATCCGGGCCATTTATCGCAATGATCCGGCGGCGAAAAATATCGAGTTTTTGCTGTATCCCGGATTCCACGCGATAATGATTCATCGCATCATTCATCCTTTGTATAAGCTTGGTATTCCGTTTATCCCGCGCCTGATTTCCGAAATCTGGC
>CAZVNK010000467.1:0-2396 GCA_964628115.1 uncultured Ignavibacteriaceae bacterium
GGGGCTTGTTGAAAAACCTCGGTTTTTTGGTTCAGATAGTACATGCCGGCCTTTTTAAATTTGAACACTGATTCTCGTCTCTCAAACGCCTGATGTCGTTAATAACGCGATTTAATAGGATCGTGATGGCTGTTTTAAGCGAATGATTCAAGTCGACAACGGTCATCAGGCGCTTGAAATTGATAACCGTGGAAATCAACAAACTCTGCACCAGCATCTTGCGCAGACCTCGCCGCCATGCCCGTCTCAATCCATGCCATTCTTTTGCCTCCCCGAATATCCCTTCAATCACCGGCGCACGAGATTTATATATCTGTTTGAAACTGTCCGTCTTGCTGTCAGCGCGGAGACGTATCAGAGCGGCATGATTGGAACTGACTTTTAATTTGCGACGAGAGGATTTCGTACAGTGATCTTTGAACGGACATTGACGACAGACACTTCGCAAGCCGGCATAACAACGTTGCTTGGGACGATCCTTAACTCTTCCAACATACTTCAAGGTCGATCCCGCAGGACAGATAAACACATCCCGCTGTTCATCATACTTAAAAGCCTCGGTCGTAAAATATGTACCACCGGGAAGACTCTTCACCTTGGGCGGCGGTGAGATCAAACGAATCCCGCGATCGGACAGTTTCTGACAATTCTCGCCGCTGGCATAGGCGGCATCACCGCATACCGCCTCGGGAACCGAATCGAGATTCGCAATCGCCTCATCAATGACCGCCACCGCATGGTCGTGCTCGGTATCATTGGCCGGGGTAACCGATAAGCCCAGCACCACCCGCGCTTTGCCATCGGCAACCGTATGTTGTTTGTAGCCCGGTTCCAGTTTCTTATTCGGGAAATGACCGTAACGCGCATCAGGGTCGGGACTGTCGGGTCGGCCAACCCGGTTGCGATCCAGATCCGCTCGGATCGTCGTTGCATCGACATGCAAGATCCGACCCTCAATCAGACCACTCGATTGACACTGGTTGATACTCCGTTTGAATAACTCATTAAAAACCTCGTCGCCAAAGCGATTTAAAGCCCGCGATAACGTCGAATGATCCGGCAAAGATTCGTCCAATCCATAACCGATGAACCACCGATAGGCTAAGTTCACCTGCACCTGACGCATCAACTCCCGCACATGCGATATCCCGTCCAACGCCTGGATCAGAAACAGACGAATGATCACTTCAGGATCAATCGAGGGACGACCGTTATCCTGACAATAGTGATCACGAACCGTGTCATGGATAAAGCTTAAATCCAAAACCCGATCCAAGCGACGAAGATAGTGATCCTCAGGGATAAAACTCTCCAATGGCGGGAGGAGCATCATCTCATAATCCGATTTATTCCTCTTGCTTTGCATACCAATAGATAAATCTCTTTGAATTGTTAAATCAATACTTTTTCAACAAGCCCTCGGGTCTGGGTGTTGAAAAACGACGGTGACGCGGGGTTCACGTCCGACGGATTGTACGAAACATACGACTGGCCGGTTTCAATCTGCGCGGCGGATTTCGATCGGGACGGGGACTGCGATTTGGCGACCTCATCCGCATTCGACACGCTGTTCTCGGTTTTACTCAATAACGGCAACGGTGAGTTCGATACGGCCGTGCAGTATCGAACCGGTAACTATCCCGGAATGATATATGCGGCGGATTTCAACGGCGACGGATTCGATGATCTGGTCACGATCAACGGTGAATCGGGCAACGTGGCGATTATGTTCAATAACGGCGACGCGACGTTCGCGGTGCCGGTGTTCCATGAGGCCGGTGATCTGCCGCGATCGGCGAGCCCGGTCGATATCGACGATGACGGTGATATCGATTTGGCGGTGGCCGCGTTGGGATCCGGTAACGTGCTGGTTTTTGTCAATGATGGGGCCGGCTCGCTGTCGGTATCCGACACCATCGCGATCGGTGAAAGGCCGTTCCGGATATGTGCGGCGGATTTCGAAAACGACGGTGATCAGGATCTGGCCGTTACGGTCGCCCGGGAAAACAACGTGGTCGTTCTGAGAAACGACGGCGACGGCGGTTTTACGACCGCCGTGTCTCTGGTTACCGGCGAGGAACCGATCGTGGTTCATCCAGCCGATCTGGACGGCGATGAATACATTGATCTGGCGGTGGGATACTTCATGAGCGGAAAGCTGTCGATCCATCTCAACACCAGTGACGATTTAAATTGTTGCTGGTTGTGGGGTGTTTCGGGTGATGCCGACGCCGATCATGTGGTCGATCTGAATGATATCATATTCATTATCCAGTACGTTTATGACGGTGATTTCGGCGATCCGCCCAATCCGGTCGGCTGTGATGAGTTACTCGATGCCAACAGCGACGGTGCGGTCAACCTGCTGGATATAATACATGAAATCAATTTTGTTT
>CAZVNK010000468.1:0-2390 GCA_964628115.1 uncultured Ignavibacteriaceae bacterium
GGCCAGGGCATACAATGCCACGGTTCCGCCAAGCGGCAAAATCCTGTCGGGAGGGTTGGATTCCAATGCTCTGCACAAACCGAAACGTTTTTTTATCCTCACCGTCGCGACCGATATAAATCGTCACGCCGCTTTCAAGCGTATGGGCGCGATACGGCAGTCTTGGCGCGGCATCGCGTTTGGAAACCGCCGTCGGAATCAATTCCGCGATTTCCGATGCGTATCGCTCTGAAGCCGTTTCGAAATCGGCGTTGAGTTCGGCTTGCATCGTCTCGACCGCTGTCAGCTCTTTCCCGGTGATTTCGTAACGACGTTGCAAAAGCGCCAGACCGTCTTTGGCCTTGCGGTATTTCTTGAAATACTCGTCGGCGTTCTCCGACGGTGTCAGCGCGGGATCGAGTTTGACCGTAATCGTACTGCCTTCATCGTACACATCATCGAGTTCGGCCGTCTCCACGCCTTTTTTCAGATTAAAAATATTGATTTTGATCAATTCCGCCGTTTTACGATACGTGTCGAAATTATCAGCATTATTCAGATCAGATTCGATTTTAGACAGCTTGCGTTTTTGCTTTTTGACAAACCGCGCAACCGCATCGAGTACTATCTGCTTCTGCGACACCTCATCTTTGGTGTGGCGATTGTCGCGAATCGCGGCGTATACCCCCATCGACAGACCTTTGTACTTCTCCGGTTCGTTATCGACGCTTTTCAATTTGCACGGGTACACCGTCCGCCCGGTGTGCAGTCGATACATGTATCCCGTATCGTAATTCGCAAACTGCATGGCAACCGCACGTATCGCGATTGTCAGGCGATCAATGGCGATTTCATCCAGGCCATCCATCGCCATGTCTTCGTCAAGTTCGGCGCGTTCGATGATTTCATCGA
Organism: uncultured Ignavibacteriaceae bacterium; assembly: GCA_964628115.1. Taxonomy (GTDB): domain Bacteria; phylum Zixibacteria; class MSB-5A5; order GN15; family PGXB01; genus JAFGAL01. The sequence continues at coordinate 892 of CAZVNK010000468.1, forward strand.
TCAGTACCGCATCCAGTCCCAGCACGTGCTTTCGCAGGAAGGCGTCGAGTCGTATGGCGCTTTCGCATTCCGTTTGTTTGGCAATGTCATCGCTGACAATAGTCATCGGATTCAATTTGTCAATCGGTGTCGGCGGTGAGTAAGACTCTTCCGAATCGTACTTCTTGTTACGAAGGGTCGCGATGATCGTATCATTCTCCCCGACCAGCCAGATATTGCCGTTGGGGCCGAGCGCTTCGAGTATGATCGCAAATCGCTCATTGTCTTTTTCGATTTCGATCCGCACGATACGATCCAGACCGTACTGCGAAATTTCCGTTATCATCCCACCCAGCGCAGGTTGGAAAAACGGCCAGGGTTTTTCTTTGGTTTCGATTCGCACCTTGCTTCGCGGTATCAAAAACGCGCCGAATCCCACCGGGTGATAGGCAAAACCGAGTGAAAGATGTCCCTTGCGGGCTTTGAAAAACAGAAAGGCCTCGCGTTCTTTTTTGTAGAACTCTGTAGCGGTGAACTTCGCGCCGATCAGGGTGTTTTTCAACTCGGCGGTCAGCGTATATATGTGCAGTGCGGTTTGCATGGCATGAATATAAGAAGAATTATATGAATGCGAAACAGAGAACAAAAAAAGCCGCCGGGTGAAAACTCCCGGCGGCAGTATTATGACATCATCGCATTACATCTTGCCGTACTTGGCGATGCCCTCTTCATACAGGTTGCCGCCGTGGCAGTCCAGCGCGACAATAGCCGGAAAATCCTTCACGGTCAGTTTGCGAATCGCTTCCGCGCCGAGATCGTCATACGCGATCACCTCGGCGGCGGTGATCGATTTCGCAATCAGCGCGCCCGCGCCGCCGACCGCGGAAAAATACACCGCTTTGTGCTTTTTCATCTGCGCCACGACTTCCGCGCCCATCTCGCCCTTGCCGATCATCCCCTTCTGCCCGGCTTCGATCACGCGCGGGGTGTAGGCGTTCATGCGGTACGACGTGGTCGGGCCGGCCGAACCGATCACATGTCCCGGTTTGGGCGGGGTCGGACCGACGAAGTAAATAATCTGTCCCTTGACATCGAACGGCAGGTTTTCGCCCTTGTCCAAAAGATCCACCAACCGCTTGTGAGCCGCGTCACGCGCGGTGTAAATCGTTCCCGAAATCAACACCTGGTCGCCGATTTTGAGATCCTCGACAATCTCATCGGTGAGCGGCGTCGTTATTTTTTTCTGTTCCGACATATATCTTATCTCCGGATAATATTGTTCACATTACAGCGTCACTTCTTTGTGCCGGGCGGCATGACACTGGGTATTGACCGCCACCGGCAGACTGGCGATATGACAGGGATGCACCTCGACGTGCACGTCCAGCGCCGTGGTGGTTCCGCCCAACCCCTGCGGGCCGATCCCCAGCTTGTTGACTTTTTCCAGCAGTTCCAACTCAAGATCGGCATAGAACTTGTTCGGGTTACGATTCCCCACTTCTCTCAGCAGGGACTTTTTC
>CAZVNK010000469.1:0-2368 GCA_964628115.1 uncultured Ignavibacteriaceae bacterium
TGTTTCCTTTTTCTGTGCACTTGTTGCATTCTATAGTTATCTACGTTTTTCTTTTTTACCGCATCCGCTGATAATTCGGCGCCTCTTTCGAGATCGTCACCGAATGCGGATGCGATTCCATCACGCCCGCTTGAGAAATACGAATAAAACGGGCCTGACGGCGCAAATGTTCGAGATCGGCCGCCCCGCAGATTCCCATCCCGGACCGCAAACCTCCCATTAGCTGATATATGGTATCGGCAAGTTGCCCTTTATACGGCACTCGCCCTTCGATCCCCTCGGGAACGAATTTCGCCGCCGATTCCTCATGCTCCTGAAAATACCGGTCGCGGCTTCCGGATTTCATGGCCTCGATCGATCCCATCCCGCGATACACCTTGAACGTCCGCCCCTCGTAGAGAACCGTCTCGCCGGGCGATTCCTTGGTGCCCGCGAACAGCGAGCCGAGCATGACCGCACTCGCTCCGGTGGCGAGCGCTTTGGTGATATCGCCGGAATACCGAATTCCGCCGTCGGCGATAATCGGGATATTGTGCTTCTCCGCGACCGCCACGCATTCCATGACGGCGGTCACCTGCGGCACGCCGCACCCGGTAACCACCCGTGTCGTGCAAATCGATCCCGGTCCGATACCGACCTTGACCGTGTCGACACCGGCGTCGATCAACGCCTGCGTCCCTTCCGCCGTGGCGACGTTGCCGCCCATAATCGGAACGTTCGGATATTTCTTTTTCAGCCGCTCGATGGTTTTCAACACGCCGATCGAATGGCCGTGCGAGGAATCCACGCACAGAATATCGACCGCCGCAGTCACCAGCTTCTCGGCGCGCGTGTCCAGATCGGAGGCAACGCCCACCGCCGCACCGACCCGCAACCGTCCGCCGTCGTCCTTGCAGGCGCGGGGGTACTGTATCTTTTTCATGATATCCTTGACCGTGATCATTCCCCGCAAACGCCGCTGGTCGTCGACAATCAGCAGTTTTTCGATACGATTTTTATGCAATAACTCCTGCGCCTGTTCCAGGCTGGTGCCCTCCGGCGCGGTTATTAAATTACTTTTGGTCATGACCTCGCCGATGAGCAGATCATGCTCCTTGTGAAAACGAAGGTCACGATTGGTCAGAATACCGACCAGTTTCCCCTCTTCGGTAATCGGGATGCCGGAAATACGAAACTTGTTCATCACCTGCAACGCCTCGCTGATCGGGCGATCCGGCGGCATGGTGATCGGGTCGGCAATCATGCCGGACTCGGAGCGTTTCACCTTGTCGACTTCGCCGGCCTGAACTTCCGGGGAAAGATTTTTATGAATGATGCCGATCCCGCCCTCGCGGGCCAGCGCTACCGCCAGTTTGCTTTCGGTCACGGTATCCATGGCCGCCGAAACGATCGGGATATTCAGGGATATATCGGCGGTGATCCTGGTCGCGATGTCCACGTCGCGCGGCAGAACCTCCGACCGCGCCGGCATCAGCAGGACGTCGTCAAACGTCAACCCTTCCTTGTCAAAAAACTGTGCCATGATATTATTCGCTCATGCCATCCTGCCAGATCAGAATCCGGCCGCAATTGTCACAGGTGATCAGTTGATTGTGCCGCTTGATTTCCTGAATAACGTGCGGCGGAAGAGACTTGTAACACCCACCGCAGGCCCGCTTGCGAACCGGCACCACCGCCGCTCCGCCGCGATTTTTGCGAACCCGGTCATAGGTCGACATGATCTGCCGGGGGATGCGAACCTTGATATTGGTGCGCTCATCCTCCTTCATCTTCACCTTGGTGCCGACCGAATCCATTTTTTCCTGCAAAATGGTCTGTTGCTTTTTGTTCTGCTTCCTGGTTTCCTCGAACTTTTTCTCGATGTCGCCGATTTCGCTTTCCAGCTTTTCGATTCGCTCGATCGCCTCGAGGAGACCGGTTTCGTTTTCGTTGATGGCTTCCTTGACCACGTCGATCTGCGACACCAACGCGTCGTATTCCTTGTTGGTCTTGATCGCCATCATCTGATTCTGCAGTTTCTTGAGCTCTTCCTGTTTTTCCTGTACCACCATCTCCAGGTTTTTCTGCAACACCCTGGAATCGGTCAGCGCCTGTTGCGCATCGGTAAATTGCTTGTCGCTTTCATCTATTTCCCGACGAAGATTTTCCATCATGTCGGGAATATACTCCTTGGACCGCTCCAGTTCACCAAGATCGTAATCTATAACCTGTAATTGCAAAAGCATCTCAAGATCGTCTTGCATTTGTTCTCCTCGTCTTGTCATTACCCGCAATAAAAAACGCAGTCTCAACCCGTGGTGAGACTGCGTGTATTTTTGTCCGAGTCATATCGTGACAACCCGGATTACCGTTTCCCATTTTACTGAAC
>CAZVNK010000470.1:0-354 GCA_964628115.1 uncultured Ignavibacteriaceae bacterium
ATTGGTCCTCAGCAGTTGCAGGTTCTCGGGATTTTCTCCGGACGTCGCCGTTTGCAACTGCGCCCTGGCGATTTCAACCTGAAGATTCTTCAGGTCGGTTTCGCTTTCGATCGCCTCGAATTCCTCACGACTCACCAGGTCTTTGGCGAATAACTCCTGCATGCGCGCATATACCGACTGTTGGCGAGTCGCGTCGATTTCGGCAAACTCCAAATTCTTGCGGGCCTCCCGAACCAGCGATTCCTTTTCGCCCGCTCGCCCGGCTACCAGCGCGGCGCGAGCGACCGCCAGTTCGGCCGTCAACTCCGTCAACTGCTCTTCGGTTTCACTTGAATAAATCGAGCCGATCGTGTC
>CAZVNK010000470.1:482-2359 GCA_964628115.1 uncultured Ignavibacteriaceae bacterium
GATAAGACTGGTTACCAGTTGGCCGTCGTTTTCGCGCGACAGAATCCATTTGTGCGCGGGAAACACTTTGCCGATGGCCGAAACCGTAACGGGGATTTTGATCGGTAGGGAGGTGAGGACTCCGACCAATATGAGAAGCACGATTGCCTTAATCCAAAATCCTCGGGATGATTTCACATTGTGCCAGAAAAATGTTGTCAATATACCAACCCTATTAGATTTTTCGGTTCCCTAACAATCTGCTCATATTTGACAATCGACGTCACGGTTGTATTGCAAAAATCCGGTTAAAATGGGCGTTTTTGATGAATATTTCGCCGTTTTATCGTCATAATGTCTTGAAAGGAGTGGCCCGAATCCGACCATGAAACGGGTATGCACCGTACAACTGCACGTGAAAACCGTTGGCATTCAATTTAATCATGATATGCCTGCACGATTACGGAAGTCTTCACGAAGATTTCCCGGAGGCTCTTCGAAACCACCGGAACATATATGACATACAATAGCCCATGCCGCCAGAACTCTCAGTATCAGCCAATCCACGCTCTGGCGCGAATTCCGCGAATCCGGGTGTCTCGTTTGCATAATGTAACCCAAATCCTTCCGAGGGTTTGAAAATGTAAATTAAATGAAAGATATGAAACTTTTCCGTCTCCTTCCCGTAATATCACATAAATCCTTTTTACACGATGGTGAAGTGCAATGATTTCTTAAATAGACTCTCCGATCTGTCAATCGGCCGGACTTCGGCTGAAAATCATCATGCAACGAATTCAATAATCCCGTGCCTGATTGTATCAGGCGGGCGGGAAGGAGATGTTTATTATGAAATCAATCATGCGCAGATATCAACAGGACAATGATTACTGGCGCATCCGCAGGTTTTTGCGCGATGTGCTCTTGCTTAACGCCCGCGATCAGAAAAGCTGGGATGTTGCCCGCTTTGATTACTGGCGATGGCACGGTATTCTAAACATGAATGACGGCACGCTTGAAAGCGATGTCTTTATATGGGAAAAAGACACCGGAGAAATCACCGCCGTCCTCAATCGCGAAGCACCCGGAAGTGTGTTCCTGCAGGTGCATCCGGAATACCGCGCCGAAGAACTGGAAGCGGAGATGCTTGCGGTTGCGGAACGGCATCTGACCGTAACGGATAACTCCGGTCGGCGGTCATTGCATGTCTGGGCTAAAAAAGATGATACCCGACGGCAGGAGACGTTGAAAAAACGAGAGTATCGTATCAGCGACAGGCACAAACCGGAATATCAGAGAAGACGTATCCTGACGGAACCGATTACGCCATTGCCGGTCGCCGATGGGTATGCGATCCGGTCGATGGGGGATGTCGATGAGCATCGAAAAAGAGAATTGGCATCATGGCGAGCATTTCATCCCAATGCATCGGATGAGGATCTCGAGCCCGGCTGGTACCAAAACGTCCAGCGAGCGCCGATGTATCGACGCGATCTTGACATTGTCGCAGTTGCCCCGAACGGAGAATATGCCGCTTTTGGCACGATCTGGTTCGATGATGTTATGCGAACCGGGCATTTCGAGCCGGTCGGCACCGCCCCACAACACCAGCGATGCGGACTCGGCAAGTGCATCCTGACCGAGGGTTTGATTCGCCTGCAACGCCTTGGCGGGGACCTTGCCTATGTCGGTTCGTCCTCCGAACCGGCGCACACGCTGTATGCCTCAGCGGGATTCGAGACCTATTCCATACTCGAGCCATGGATAAAAGAAGTATAGCGGAAATAGCGTGGGGAGTGAATTGCACTAATTCACTCCCTGTATTTTATATGATATTGAGAGAAATCACCATCAACCGGGATGACAATCATGTATAAGATTCTTATTTGCCTGGCAAT
>CAZVNK010000471.1:0-438 GCA_964628115.1 uncultured Ignavibacteriaceae bacterium
GTCGGCAGTTCGGCGTCATCGGGAAGATCGCTCATGATGGCGTCGACTTTGTCTTTCACTTCCTGATTGGCGATGTCGACGTCCTTGTCCATCTCGAACTTGAGAATCACGAACGAATACCCTTCCATTGAATAGGAAGTCATTTGATCGATCTTACTGACCGAAGATACGGCGTCTTCAATTTTCTTGGTGATCTGCGTTTCAACTTCTTTCGGGCCGGCCCCGGCATACTCCGTTTGCACGGCGATGTAGGGAATATCGATATCCGGTGTCAAATCCAGCGGCATGCTTAAGAACGCGAGTGCGCCGAAGAGCAAGCCGGAGAAGGCGATCCCTTCGTCGGCGATCTCGCTGTACGACCTTCCGCGAGGGGCGCAGGTGGAAGACTTCAATCGCCTTGCCCAGCGGTCGCTAGGTTTGCGCACCGCAGCCAAGGGC
>CAZVNK010000471.1:448-2358 GCA_964628115.1 uncultured Ignavibacteriaceae bacterium
GGCCAGCGCTCCGAAGAGGATGAATACCAGTAGCAACATGCTCATCATGATCGGCCGTTTGATTGAAAGGTCAGATAAAAACATCGGTGCCCCCTTCTTGTCTATATCCCGCGAATCTCGCCATAATAAGTGTCTGTCTCATGTTTTCTCCGTCTCGCCTTATTCCGATGCCATTCCGGTTTTCGAGTCGATAATCCTGACCTTGGTGCCGTCGTCGAGATGCATTTGCCCTTCGGTAATCAGCTCGTCGCCGGGATTCAGCCCGCTGAGAATTTCGATTTTGGTTTCGGACGAGCGGCCGAGCGTGACCGGTCGTTTGTGGGCCGCACTGCCGTTGTGGACATACACGTAATACTCGGTGTCTTCCTTGATGACGTTTTTCCTTTCGATCGCTATGGCTGTCGAGTCCTGATAGGTCTCAATGTCGATCGTGGCCGTTACGCCGCAACGCATGGCCATTTCGGGATTGGTGAACTCGATAACCACTCCGAAAGCCTGCCGTTGCTGATTCATCGACATATCCACCTGCACCACCTCGCCCCGAAGCGTGACACCATTCCACCTGGCGACCGCATTCTGGCCTTTGGAGATACTGCAAATTTGTTTGTCCGACACCCAGATCCGGGCTTTCAGACGATCGATTTGGGATATCGCGAACAGCTCATCGTCTTTGTGCGCGTTTTCAGTTTCCCGCACGTTGATTCGGGTTACTATCCCGCTAATAGGGGCTCGAACCAATACCGACTGCCTGACCGCATCCCAATTCGCTTTGGCGACTTCGTATGATGCCTGGGCGTTGTCGAAGTCTTGTCTTGAGAGACCGCCGACGTCAAAGTAGTTTTTCATTCGTTCAAACGCCGTCTGGGCATTTTCATAGTTGACCTTGGCCTGATAATACTGGGCCGACGGATTGTCGGTGGGGAAGGAGAGCACTACGGCGTCTTTTTCGACATAATCGCCGACCTTGTAATTGATCCGGTCGATTTTATCATCAATCGTGGCAAAAGCCGATGATTCCTTGATGCCGGTCAACACCGCCTGATGTTCAATGGAACTGGAAAAGTTCCCCGGCTGAATAGTCTCGATTCTGACAGGCACCCCCTCTTCGGCATAAATCTGTTCCATATTTTTCGTCTCGATTTCATCGCCGCAACCGGTGAATAGAAGGGCTGTCAATGCCAGGATCGTCGTGTGAATGGTTACTCGTTTCATGTTACGCCTCGTCTTAACCTGTATATTACAATATTTTACAATTACCTGTATGTGCAAAATATGCACATACATATATATTTCCAAAAAAACTATATTTTTCCAAGGTTTGTGAGTATTCTGGCCAATGTCTCAGCCGCCTGTTTCAATTCCTCATACTCAATCCCCTGACACATAATCTCCGTGAATTCGTCGCGAATATGATCGACTGACTTCAATATCTCCTTGGCTTTGCGTGTCAAATAGATCAATTTCTGTCTGCTGTCCTGCTGGCCCGATACTCTCACCAAAAGGCCTTTTTTCTCCAAACCGCTTAGCATTCTGGAGGTTGTGGTTCTGTCACGATCTGACCTGTCTGCGATTTCACCGATACTGAGTCCGTCTTCTTCCTGCAAAATAAATAGAACCAAGCCCTGATCGAATGTAAAATCGAATTCCAGTTTGTGGAACATTTTACGCCCGAATCGGCGCATCATCAACCAGGCGCCGCCTATATAGCGAGGCAGGTCAATTTCTGCGATATTATGGTTTTCTGTCGGTTCCATTGTCATATTATACGCGCCTTCAGTTGATTTTGTTGCATATACATATAAATTTATTCGGCTGTTGTCAAGAATTTTCTTAGTGTTTTTACATAAAAGCCATAATTGCTTGCGCGGCAACGCCAAAAGCAAAATGACTTGTTGTTTTCTTATGGAATT
>CAZVNK010000472.1:0-2357 GCA_964628115.1 uncultured Ignavibacteriaceae bacterium
GCCGGCTGAAGCGAGCGCGCACGCGCCGAACCGACTCCCGACCCCCTCCCGCGGCGGATCGTCAGCCCGCGGTCCCGGCCGGCGCGTCGGGCTTCTTCGCCTTGGTCAGCTCGGGCGCCGGGCGTCGCCCGTCGACGACGTGCGCGAGCGCGAGGAACGGGTGCCGCCACATCATGCGGGGGCCGGCATAGCGCATATCCAACGGATAGCCGCCGGTCACGACACGGTTCTTGTCGAAATAGCACTCGACCAGTGTGTTGATGCATTTCACGCGAACGTCAGCAGGAATGTCACCCGGTTTCAGTTTGCCGACCAGCTGATGAATGTACAGGCCGTCGGAAACCTCGACCGCGATCTTGGCGAGATATTCGTGGGAACGGTGCATCGGGTTACGAAGCTGAAGAGCCGCGATCGTTTTCCAGCCCTTTTCTTCGAAGATTTTCCGGCTTTCGGCCGGACGCTGATAGATGCCCTTGAACTCTTTCGGGAAATAACTCTCCGAAAGGACTTTCACCGGACCGGCGATATTCCAGGGCTTCTGCGCCATAACCATCTTGACGCCCGGATGTTCGGTGTCATTGGTGGTGTAGACGTGTTTGCACTCGAAATCCTTGTCGATCTGGTACGATTCGGTCACCTTCATGGTGCCCATGATTTCCTTGGTCTCGCCGGAGATGAGACAAAGCTCCGTTCCGGGATCGAGTTTCTCGTCGTGTGACATCGTAATCGGAATAGGCCAGAACACGCCGTTGGCCATTTTCATGTGTTCACAAACGCCTTTCCAATCATCACGACCCATGCATCCGTCCAGCGGGGTGAATCCTCCGATACCCAGCATGATGATGTCACCGGTTTCGCGAGAAGACAATTCGATTTTGGGAAGCGTCTCCGCACGCTTCAGCTCAGCTTCTCGTTCTTTTCCTTCCAGGAGCAGAATCTTGAGCTCGTCACTGCCGTGGGGCCGAATTAGTTTAGCCATTCTAATGTCCCTGCATTTAATATGAATAGTAACTTGTGTTCGTCATGTTTTCGTAAGCTAAAAAAGTCAAAGCATGTGACAAATTTCACAAGGGTTTATGTCATTTTTATCGGTTGTCGTCCTTGCGGAGTCCAGCAAAGAATGTAACTTTTTTCACAAGCCATGTCAAGTGAAAAGTGCGGAATTTCACAAAGATAGCCGCTTCGCAGACAGATAGTTGACAAAATCCGTTTCCTATTATGGGGTTACGCGTTGCGCCTTACGAAAGGGGGATTGGGATGAGTCGGTATGCGGAATTTTCACACAAGGAAATTGCCCGCAAACTATAATTATTTATGCCAACCGGATTTGAGATGACAATCCCGATCATAATCATGCCGGATGTGGAAAATCGCTCTTATTTACGGATAAAACCACTTATACGCCGTTTGGGGGACAATATTGAGAGAAATTGCCGAAAAACAAGTGGTCATGGGGATGTCTCAATCATATGATAGGTATAAGCTTATAGCAGGCAAACAATAGCGGAGGTGACATTGTGAAAAAAGTAACAAAAAAATCTTGACAGTAATCATCCACCATAATATTTTGAAACACCATATAAAAGACATATACTAAAGACAACGCATCCAGCGGATACAGAAGAGAGAAAGGAGTGGTTCCATGGCGGCAGGAAAAGTTATGGACCCGGATGTCAACCTGATCCGAGAGGTTAAAAAGGCCGGCGGCGACACGCTTAAACGGTGCTATCAATGCGCCACCTGTTCGGTCGTCTGCAATCTGTCTCCGCAGGAAAAACCGTTTCCACGCAAGGAAATGCTCTGGGCACAGTGGGGGATGACCGACCGGCTCGCGGCCGATCCCGATATCTGGCTTTGTCATCAGTGCAACGACTGCAGTATCAATTGTCCCCGGGGGGCGCGTCCCGGTGATGTGCTGGCGGCGATTCGTACCTATATCTATAAGAAATTCGCGTTCCCGTCATTCATGGGCAAGGCGCTGGCCAGTCCGACCGCTCTGCCGTTTTTGTTTCTGGTGCCGATTCTGATTTTGATCGGGTGCATTTATTTCTCGGCGCCGCTCGACGCCGACGGGCAGTTCATGTTTTTAACGAGTTCGGAGATTGATTTCAATATCTTTTTGCCGCATAGTACGGTCGATGGATTATTCGTGTTTGGCAATATCCTGATCTTTCTTTTTGCGGCAATCGGTTTCAGTCGATTTTGGAAGGGACTGAAAGCCGGTGGTCATGAAAGCCAATTGTCGTTTATCGGGGCGTTGATAAAAACGGTTAAAGAAATTATCTCACACAGTCATTTCAATCAATGTGAAACCAACAAGTCGCGATCCGTGTGGCATTTGGTGCTGTTCTACGGTT
>CAZVNK010000473.1:0-2346 GCA_964628115.1 uncultured Ignavibacteriaceae bacterium
GCCTTTTTGATTTTCCTGTTCGTAAAAAAACGCTATGACCTGATCGCCTCGTCGTTGGTGGCCATCTGCATCACGTTCTTTGTTTCGTACTCCCTGTTCTTTCTCTATCCCATCGAAGGGCCAAGATATTTCTTCGCCGACCGATACACCACCGTCCTTCCCGGGGTGATCTTTCGCCCCCTGGTGGAATATATCATGGTCAACAGCGCCGTGCATGGTGGGTGCATGCCGTCCTCGCACGTGGCGGTCGCCCTGGTTATGTTGATATTTTGTTTGAAATATTACCGTCGAATCGGTATCCTGATGACGCCGGTCGTAATCGGACTGGCATTGGGAACGTTTTACGGACGTTTTCATTATATATCGGACGTGGTGGTGGGCGCGGTGATCGGTGCGACCGTAACCGCCCTGACACTGAAATATTACCGTCGGCCTGAAATTGCCGATGCGACCACGGAAAGGTAAGCAATGTATCCGGAGTTGATAAAAATCGGACCTATCGCCATACGCTCGTACGGAGTCATGCTGGCGCTGTCGTTCATTTTGGGAATTTTATACGTCTACCGGGAGTCTCGCAAGAGCAACCGGGATTTCACCGATCTGCTGACCCTGGCCTATATCATGATAATCGCCGGGGTGCTCGGCGCGCGATTGTTTTACGTCCTGTTTCACATCGAGGAATTCACCGGCAACTGGTTCGACACCATCAATCCCTTTCATTCCGACCATATCGGCATCGCCGGATTGAATCTCTACGGAGGCGTCGTGCTGGCGGTGATCGCCAGCTTCGTCTATCTCCGCATGAAAAAACAACCGGTGTTGGCCACATTCGACCTGTTCGCCCCGACGGTCGGTCTGGGATTGATTTTCACGCGTATCGGATGTTTTCTCAACGGTTGCTGTTTCGGCACGCCCGGCAGTCTTCCCTGGTGCGTGCACTTCCCCACCGGTTCCATTCCGGATTCGGTGTTTCCCGGATTGGCCATCCATCCGGCTCAATTGTACAGCTCCCTGTACGGCCTTCTGCTGTTCGTGTTTCTGCACTGGCGTTTGCACCGCAAGCATTTCGACGGCGAGATTGTCGCCTGGCTGTTCATGATCGAGGCGGTGTTTCGGTACGCCATCGAATACGTGCGGTACTATGAAAACGCCATGCACTTTCATTTTCTCGGCATGTATCCGACCTGGAATCAGATCATCTCGATCAGCCTGTTCGTGCTGGGACTGGTGATATATATGATTCAGCGAAAACGATCAACCGGCAATACGCCGACCGTTAATGAAACCTGAACGCATCGGTGACAGCTTCGCGCTGATCTGCGCCCTCGTATGCGGGTTGGGGAATATCGTTCTCAAGGTCGGTCTCAAAGATATTCCCACCGAGTTGTTCAGCTTTTATTTCTTCCTGTTCGCCTTTGTCATCAGCCTGTTTATGCTGTACAAGCCGGACGTTCGCAAAAGCATCATACATGTTCCCGGTAACATTCTCGGCCTGCTGGGTTTGCTGTCGATTCTGTTTGCGTTCGGCATCTACACGTTTCAGAGTTCGATCCGGCTGATCGAACCGGCAACCGTGTCGTTTCTCTCCCGTTTCGAGGTCATCGTCACCATCGTCCTGGCATACATGATTCTCAAGGAACGCCTGAAAAGCATCGAAATTATCGGCGGGATCATCGCCGTCCTCGGGGTGTTGGTGCTGAAATTCGAAACCACCATGACCATTTCCCGCGCCGCCACCCTGATGATACTTTCGTCGTTTTGTTTCGGAACCGCCGAAGTGATCGTCAAGAAATACGTCCATCAGCTTGGCACGATTCGCTTTGTCTTTTACCGGAACCTGTTTTCAATCGCCATATTCTATGGCCTCATTAAATATCATGGGCAGGAGTTGTATGTTCCCGACACGCCGACTTTGTTCTGGGCCGCGCTGGCGGCGTTTTTACTTCCCGTCCTCGGACGCGCCACGTACATGGAAGCGCTCAAACGCATCAACATCTCCCGCGCGGCGTTGATTAGCCAGTCAACCCCGCTGTTCACCGCACTACTGGCGCTTTTAATTCTCGGATCCATCCCCACGTCCACCGAATGGTTCGGCGGCGTGTTGATTATATTCGGCGTCGTTATCGTGAAATTGTCTAAGAAAATAAAACCGCGCGGAATTGTGGAACAACGAAAAGCATAGACCGCATTCATTACAACCAGTACCTTTACGTCATTACTGTTTGTGCACATATAAACAACAAATCCAAAACAAATGCGTATTAACAAAGATACAATTATTGGCGTGAATGTATAGCCCGGAGGTGTGATGACTTTACTGAAATGTGCGGTCGTTCGGTTATTTTA
>CAZVNK010000474.1:0-256 GCA_964628115.1 uncultured Ignavibacteriaceae bacterium
AGGAGAACGCACCCAAACCCAATGGGGCGACAGGGAGGTTCACCGCCAGACTAGGGGAGGCCGTCATCGGCCTCCCGTTTTTTATGTGACAGGTATTGTCGGCATCGCATCGGCCGAAAACATCCCGTGCCTATCCCATCCGGCACCGTTGCCGATTCAGCATAAATATGCTATGTTATCGCAACGTATTAATATGTGAGCTTATGACGGAGAATAACGACAAACAAATTCTCAGTGCCAATACCATCAAGGAATC
>CAZVNK010000474.1:266-2343 GCA_964628115.1 uncultured Ignavibacteriaceae bacterium
CGGCCCGCGAACTCGGCGCCGACGCGGTGGGCATTGCGCCCGCCGGCCCGGTACACAATCGGGACAAATTCCTTTCCTGGCTGGCCGACGGCTATGCCGGAGAGATGGCCTATCTGGGAAAATACCCGGATCAGCGTTTTGATCCCGGCCAACTGCTTCCCGGCGCACAATCCGTTATCGTGATCGGTGTCAATTATTGTCAAGAACCGGAGAAGTCGGAAACGCAGACGCCCCCCTATCGCGTCGCCCGCTACGCCGTGGGCGAGGACTATCACCGTGTCCTGCGCCGTCGACTCAAACGTCTGCGCACCCGTCTGCGTCAAAACAATCCCGATCTTGCCGGGCGGATCTGTGTCGATACGGCTCCCTTTATGGACAAGTACTGGGCGAATCGGGCCGGATTGGGCTGGCAGGGAAAGCACACCAATCTGGTTTCCCGCGAATTCGGCAGTTGGCTGGTCATCGGCAGTCTGGTCATCGATCACGCCGTCGACACATACGATCGACCGCATCCCGACCATTGCGGCGTCTGTCGGCGTTGTCTCGACATTTGTCCGACCGGGGCATTTCCCGAACCGTACCGACTCGATGCCGTTCGCTGTATCAGCTATTGGACCATCGAATCCCGACAGGACCATATCCCGGAGGATATCGCTTCGGCAATGGACGATGAAGTCTTCGGTTGCGACCGATGCCTGACTGTCTGCCCGTTCAACCGATTCAGCAAACCGGGAAAAGAGACGGCCTTCCGGCATACCGATGCGATTCAACTGGTCGAAGCCGGAGAGGTGCTCGGGCTGACCGAGCAGGAATTCGATGAAAAGTTATCCGGCACGATGCTTACGCGATCCCGTCTGAGTGGGATCAAACGAAACATCACAGCGGTTGACTCTCACCCGAAAAAAGCAAATCACAACGATTCTGATTGAGATAATCGATCTAACGCAGAATTTCCGGAACGATCATCCAGTCGAGTCGCCATCCCACATCGTTTTTGTCAAGACAGATCAATCCCGAGTTTCTGACTTTGACTACTTCCGTCGCATCGCTTCCGGTTACCAGCATCGCCGTCAGGCGGCCGATATGCGGAAGATGTCCGACCAGCATAACATCGGATTGCATCTCAGACAGTCGCTTCGCCCAGATTGCCGGATCATCCATCGGCGCCAATCCGTCCGTTTGTTCGATGATCGCAGTCGATGCCGCCTCGTGTGCGAACAACTCAGCCGTCCGGCGGGCGCGGATTTTGCCGCTGTGATAGATGCGATCCACGATAAAATCAACATGCGCACCGACGAATTTCGCGATCTTGATGGTCTCGGTCTCCCCCGCCTCTGAAACCACCCGATCCGATCCGTCTTGCAGATCGACCGCCAGCGCATGTTGCATCAAATACGTTTTCATGGTTTCCCTCACCCGATATGTTGAGCCTTCTATTTGTCACAATAACATCACCCGCTACGATTCGGCAACATAATACACAGAACACCGTACATACATGTAATGATACTTGTATTAAACACATTTCATTCCTAATATATATTATTATGTTACGGAATGGTAATGAGTGACAATCGGCTTCAGGCAATCGGGCTGTGTCGGCATTATCATCGGGGGCCGCAAACCGTCAAGGCGGTCGATGAGGTCGACCTGACCATTGCACGGGGTGAGTTTCTCGGAATTGTCGGGGCGTCCGGGTCGGGCAAATCGACCCTGATGAATCTTCTGGCCGGGCTTGACACGCCCACCGCAGGAGAAATCCGCTACGAAAACACTCCCCTGAGTGCGCTTTCCCGTCAGGAACTGGCTGAATACCGCGCTCACAAAGTCGGGATGATTTTCCAGTCGTTCAATCTGATTCAGCATCACACCGCATTCAAAAACGTCGAAATGGCGCTGTATTTCAACGACACGCCGCGCCGTGAACGCCGCCGTCTCGCGGAGGAGACCCTGGATCGTCTCGGATTGGGCGACCGCATGGACCATCGTCCGGCCGATCTTTCGGGAGGCGAACAACAGCGCGTCGCCATCGCCCGCGCCCTCGTGAAATCACCGGAAATCCTGTTCGCCGACGAAC
>CAZVNK010000475.1:0-614 GCA_964628115.1 uncultured Ignavibacteriaceae bacterium
TAAAGTTAAGTAAAACAAATATAGAACAATCCTCTTTTAAAGTCAATCAAAACAGTACAAGTACTTCGATATAATTGGCGATTTATGTCATAATTGAATCGACAATTGCCAAACGTCAGGTTGACAAATCTTTACTATTGGCGTTTATTATTATTTGAAGTCATTAACATCGTTTTATTGATACAATGCACCAGCAAAAAAAGATTTTTATATCTTACGCCCGCATCGACGGCGAAAAGGCGGCACAAGCGCTTCACGATCGTCTGACCCGGGAGTTGCCGGAAAAAGAAATCTGGATGGATCGCTTTGATATGCAGGGCGGGGAGCAATGGTGGACGCAAATCGCCGGCGCTATTGAGGAGTCCGAATATTTGGTGCTGGTGATGACTCCCGAAGCAGTCAAATCAGAAGCGGTGCAAAAGGAGTGGCGTCACGCCCGTCAATGCGGCAATTGCGTTTGCCCTGTTTTTCACGGAGGCACACCTGGAAAGCGGCATCCTCTCGGATGGTTACCGCAACAACGCCCTTCAGGAGGAGATTCGAGAAGTACAGTCTGAACTCCAGGGCTTACGCATCGTGGAGGCACGCTTGGAGACCAAGGGCGAACTTGCCCC
>CAZVNK010000475.1:624-2342 GCA_964628115.1 uncultured Ignavibacteriaceae bacterium
AATCGTGTGCGCTATATGGCGCCCGACATGCCTAAGAATTTCGTGAGGCGGCCTGATGAATTCAATGCCCTGCGCGATCAACTGCTCTCCGAAAATCGACAAGATCCGGTGGCTATCACCACCGCCCTGCGGGGTTCGGGAGGGTCCGGCAAAACCGCCCTGGCGACTGCGCTCTGCTACGACAAACAGATAAGATTCGCATTCGATGACGGTATTCTCTGGATCACCCTCGGTCAGAATCCGGATATAATGGCCGGGCTGAAAACATTGTATTCTGCGTTGACCGATGACTGGCCCGGATTCGCCGATGAACATGACGCCGCCAATCATCTGGCGGAAAAACTGCAGGATAAAGATTGTCTGATAGTTCTTGATGATGTCTGGGAAACCGCGCATCTGCGCCTGTTTATCAAGACCGATTCCACCTGCGCCTATCTGATCACTACCCGCAAACCGGAAATAATCTCCTCTGCCATACCAATAGAAGTTGATATGATGACTGCCGACCAGTCTGTCGAAATGCTACAATCCCGGTTAGACAATCCTCCTCCGGATGAAACAGCGCTCCCCGACCTTGCCAAACGTCTCGGCAACTGGCCACTCCTACTCAAACTGACCGGCGCGACTCTGGCGCGGCTAATCAAACGCGGCGAAAGCATTGCCGGTGCGATCGCCTATGTTAATCAAGCTCTTGATAAACGCGGCATAACCGCCTTTGATAAAAGCGATCCCAAACAGCGGGATGAAGCCGTTTCCCTAACCGTTGATACCAGCCTGCAGTTGCTTGGCTCCGAGGATCGTGAACGATATGTTCAGTTGGCGATTTTCCCCGAGGACACCGATATTCCTTTTGCGGTGCTTGCCGACTATTGGGCATTGGATGAGTTCGATATTACTGAAATTGCACTTCGTTTTGATGACATGTCGCTTTTACAACAAATCGACCTGTCAGATCATACCCTCAGGCTTCACGATATCATGCGTGATTACACCAGAGCCAAAATCGAAAACTCGGCTGAATATCACAAGCGATTGATGGATTCATGGAAAGACATCTATGAATTGCCATACCTATATGCCTGGAATAAATTGGGTTACCATCTAATTGCCGCCGACCGAAAAAGTGAATTTCGAAAATTACTGATTGATTACACATGGATACATGCGAAACTGAATGCGACCGACAGTAACGAATTGATCAATGACTATGACAATTTCCTTGATGATAAAACCCTGTCGCTCATCCGGGGCACGCTACGGCTTTCGGCGCATGTTCTGGCCAAAGATAAAGACCAATTGTGTTCTCAGCTTTGGGGGCGGCTGGCACTGTTTGAAAATCCGGAAATTCAACAACTGCTGGAACAGGCCCGCAAATCTCCCGGCATTCGACTCCGTCCGTACAAAGGCGGTCTGACTCCCCCCGGCGGCCCGGAAATCATGACCCTCGCCGGCCATATTGGTCCCGTAAACGCCGTGGCAATCACACCCGATGGCAAACTGGCCATTTCCGCTTCAAATGATTGTACTCTTAAGGTCTGGGATATTGCATCCGGTAAAGAAATACGAACTCTTAAAGGACATTATTACAGAATTACTGCGGTGGCGATAACACCTGACGGGAAACAGGCGATTTCCGCTTCAATAGACCTCAAAGCTTGGGATATTGCATCTGGGCAGGAAATCTATTCGCTTGAAGGCAATGATTACATTATCAGTTC
>CAZVNK010000476.1:0-2336 GCA_964628115.1 uncultured Ignavibacteriaceae bacterium
TTACCCCGCCACCCAGGCGCGGATGCACGTCGGTGCCGCCATCGGGTCCTTTGAAGACCAGATCGGCAAAGGTGGCATCCCAGGCTTCGTATGCGGTACCACGGTCGCTACCGAGGTTGTATTCCGACTGAACCATCCAGTCGAAATGCACGTCCTGAGTTCCGCGCCAGTCAACCTGGCGGCCCATACGGCAGTTGTGCTGGTAATCATACGTGGTGATACCAACCGTCAGTCCGGGCGACAGCGACGCGCCAGAGGCGTCGGCGCCGAGGCTGATGTGATCATCATCCCGTCCGGGGGCGACATAATTGTTAATTTTCTCAGCGCCGGCCAGTTTGGCCAGAGGCGCGGCGCCTATCCGAACCTTATGAATGGATTCCGCCTTGTCTGTTGCGCGCGCGGCTTGAGCCGTGGTCGATGTCAGGACCAGTGCGAACACAAGGAACAATCCTAAGGACAGAGTTAGGAGTTGTTTGGTCATAGAGACTCTCCCTGAGTTTTGGGTTTGGGTTTGAGTTACACTACTACTTGTAAATAAGTGACATGCTCTACTGCATTAGTCAGTAAAAAATCCAAATAAGTAACTGTTTAGCATACGGAGCCGTTAGGGGGCTTCAATAAAGGCCTACCTCAAAGTTGCTAAACAAAGAAATCCGTTGATAAGCGTGCGATTGAACCCAATGCTCACCCTTGGTAGCTCACCCACTAACAATAAAGGAGTATTGTCTTATTTTGTCAACAATTTTCCGGTCTGAAAACGGCAATTTCTTGGATGAAAACGACTCAAATGCATGAGATTTGACACAATAAGACACCTATTTCCGTGATCCGCCCAAAAACGGGCCGGAACCGCGTTTTAGCGGATCCGGCCATGACATGGAAAACGATACTCATCTCGTGTCGATTTTTCATTTTCTCAGCGGCAGTCCGCACTCGTCAAGCCATGTTTCGCAGTCACAATTGAGCGGTTCACCGACCGGCTCCTGATAGATATAGGCAATCAATTGCAGAATATCCAGCAGGTTAACGGCGCAATCGCAATCGGGATCGCCGGAACATACGGCATACGGTTGCGGCGCGTTGCCTTGCGGCGATCCATAGACATAGTCAATCAGCCAGAGAATATCCAGCAAGTTCAAAGTGGTGTCATTATTGGCATCACCCGGACGGCAATCACATACGGGGATTTCCTGTATAATCAGGCCGGTCTTCACGTTTCCCCGGAATTCACATGATTCGAAGTCGCCGGTTTCCATGCTTTGTAGCAGTAAGGTGTCGCCGTTGTCGAGTATTTCCGAACCGTTGTCGAACCAATCCACACTGAACAACATCGGCCCATATACTCCCCAAACCTGTTGCCAGAACAAACCGATCGGATTGCTGACAGGCAATATATCGGGATTGTCGAATCCGGCATAACAGACGTGGCGATAATCGGGAGTGAGAGTGTCGTTCTCGCCATGAATCATTCCGGTCGGGCCGACCCAGGCAACGTTGTAAGTAATTTCTTCCTGTTCACTGAATTGCAGGAAGTCGTCGACACTCAGTTTGCCGTCTCCGTCGTCGTGCCAGGAGGCAATGGTCCATGATGATGCATAGTCGGGGCTGATCTCACTCCAGACAGCCCCCGTAGGATCACCGTCCGGCGGCGTAAATCCGGTGGTGTTTTCGAGAATGATGCCGTCGGGAAGCGGTTCCGGAATCGGGGGAATATCATTCAGTGCGATACCGGTTCCAAACGAGGTTATTTCCACCACGATCGATGTCAGAGTGGCCAGATCGCGGAATACCACCACGTCGCCGGCGGATAGAATACCGTCGCCGTTATCATTCCAGCCGAAAGCGACATAGAGTGTGTAATAATCGGGGTACTTTTCATACCAGTAGGTTCCGACCGGATCGGTCATATCGTTCACATCCGGATTGTTATAGTCCGTGTATTCGAGATAAACCGTTTCGGCGCCGTCGATTGCCGTCATTTTCGGGCCGACCCATGAGATTTGGCATTTGCGCCATTCGCTGGTTTCATCATTGGTGAAATCGACATAGTCGCCAATACTCAACTTGCCGTCGTTGTTATCGAACCAACCGGTCATGGTCCAGTCATGGAAATAGTCCGGCCACAGTTCAAGCCATTGGATTCCGACCGGATCGCCGTCCGTCGGCACAAAGTCGGTCTTACAATGGAAGTTGGCGTCACCAATGACAGGAAGGGGGATGGTGACAATATCGGTTTCGATTGCAATCACCGTATAATCATGGGCCTGACCGGAATCCGGCCCCGATGTAGGTGTTGAACGCGACCAGGCCGCCGATGGTGAAGGAGCCGCGCGTCG
>CAZVNK010000477.1:0-2335 GCA_964628115.1 uncultured Ignavibacteriaceae bacterium
CACCGGAAATCTTCACAACGTCAGCGTCAACCTCATCGCTGGTAGGGTCAAACGCCTCTCTGTTGGCAAACTTCACCTGCATGCTGTCAAGCATGGCATTAACCGAGTCTATAATGTCCGCCAAGCTGTCAAGGGCTTTGTTTGCGGATAACAATGCAAGACCTGCCGAATCCAATGAGCCTTCCAATGTCGACGTGACTACCTGAAACGTCCCCATATATGTCGACGTCAGACTGGCCGACGTGTTATCGTCGACCGTCAGGATGTAGGAATATACCCCCATGACGGGACTGGAACCGTCCAGCACTGAGACCTGTTCCATATAGGCATAGGATTTTCCACCGTCAAAATCTTCCCAGTCATAGGATTTTATACTGCCGTCGTCGTACGCCATTGAGTCCTTGAACGCCACCGCGCCGCCCGGATAGAACACCACGATATACACGGAGTCACCACTCGCCAGATCGACCGCATTGCCAGCCGAGTCCAACACCATGAACGGAATAGACAGCGTGTCCCGCGTCGCCGAGTTATCGACTATATTGGCATTCAGCGACACCGCGATCATCACCAAGAAAACTACCGAAAGAAATATTCGTTTCATTACTTGCCTCCATGCAATATCATTGTCCTGCGACGTCGCATATCCGTTTCCTCGGTTGCGCCACTGCCGCCACCATAGATGTATATTTTTGGCCCGGTTGTGCCCCAAGCGTCGGAAGCGTAAAAATAACAGGCATTCGGTTCTGCGCCGACCTCATAACTCAATTCCAGCAACCAGTTTTCCTCTGCTATGTGATCGGGGTTTATCCAACAATTATATGTGTTGTGCTGTGAGTCGTCACCTGTCACGATAATGCTGTCGACGTGCGTGCCGTCGGATTCTCTCGACGTGTATCTGTCATTACTGCCTTGCGCACCGGCGGTTTCCCATGAATTACCCGTCGAATATATGTTCCATGTAATTTCGCTTTCGACCGGGTCGCGCTTAATCGCAAATAGGTATCCCGACAAAGTATCGTTTTCATCGGGTACGCCGCTTATCTCAAAGACGATTTTGGCCGAATCGACACCGCTATAATTCGGATCACCATCAGACCCGTCATAAGCCTCCAATTCGAGACTGTCCGATATCGCCCAAAAAGCAACCCATACCCAGCGTTCGTCATAGTTCGACCCGAAATACAATTGCTGACCAGTGCCATAATTTGTAGTTGCCTCGGAATTGTCAATAAAAGCATCGTCCACATAATCAATGTCGGTCGATGATGTTGGCGTGATCGAGAAATTCCACTCGTCGGCGTATGCGGCAATGGACAAAAGGAATATCAATATCAGCGTTCTCATTTTATTCCCCGCAATTTTTTGTGTATAACGGCCGCCCCGGATTCGCCGAGATTCAGCGTATCGGCATAGCTGGATTCGCTAACCGTGAAGCTCGTGTTCATCGCGCTGTCGGTCGCTAAAATGGCCTTTATTACGAAATCGTTATATCCGGTCGAATCACCATCGTTAGAATCATATCGGTATGTCACCGTATCGTAAAACAACCCGCTACCGTTTGACACCCCGGAACCGACAAGATTACCATACGCGTTCCACAATGAACAAGCCGCGCCGGGTAATGGTGAATCACTGCTGTCGGTTACGAACAATTCAACCGTGCGTTTGAAAAACACCTCGGACGTGTTATATGACGAACTGATATAACCTACATTCGATTCCGATGCAGTTTCCCGATAGGTTACGTCCTGAATTACGTTATCCAGCGACGCCCCCGGATAACAGTCGATTGAAACCGTAGTGCTGTCGGGATTGGCAGATATGAACTCCGCCGTATCGCCGACAATATCCAGATATGAGCAATTTGATTGATACGCATAATAATATATGATATCCGAACTGAGACAATGATTGTCGTACCAGTCAACTACCCCCTCGGTCTCAAGATCGATCACTACCGCCCGGCATTCCGTTCCACCGGAGAAAGCTTCACACTCGAAATAATTGTCGTGAACCGATAGCTCCATGGTGTCGGTCGATATCAGAGTGATGTAAATACATCGGGCCGTCTGGCCCCGATTGGTCGTCGCGGCAAGCGTGTCGGTCTCGGCCAACACGGTGTTATCGTATATATGGATGTATCCGGTGTTGCCGCCGTCGGTGCGAACCCGAATGATATGCAGATTGCCGTAAAGCGCGGGGGCCTCACCGGCAGGGCCGCGTTTCAAATCAAAATAGTTTCCATAGCATTGAATGGTATCACTGACCGTGCCCAGGCAGTTTTCAAACATTACACCGCGACCGCCACCGCACCCCGCACGATCACCGGCAT
>CAZVNK010000478.1:0-2331 GCA_964628115.1 uncultured Ignavibacteriaceae bacterium
TAAGAACGCGAAGCCAAGAAGCAAGGTAAATCCCCAGACGACCCATTCTGCGATCTCTATTACATGTTTCATGTGTTTACTTCCTCTCCGCCCCGTTACAGTCAGGAGGCGTGTCCTCCTGACATTCTTATTCTATTATGATAAATTCCCATCATGCCAAAATAATCCCGCTTTTATGCATATTGAATCCCTCCGGACAAGAGATTAAACCAAATACAGACAAATATATTGACGATCATAATGTACCGTCCAAAGGCCGGGATGTCAAGCAAAAGAGCCGGGCTGGAATTTTGTCAAAACCAAAAGACTACTATTATAGCAATACATCTAAAAAAAACGGCCCGCCAGGGCGGACCGTCAGGCTTATCAGCAGTATACGGTGATTACCAGCTGTACGTATACGATGAGGTGGTGGTCAGCTTTATCCCGACCGTGTCGGTTCCATCAACCACCGGCTGAACCTGGTAAATGATAAACCGCTCACCGCCGGACTGCCAGCCGCCGGTGATTTCCGCACGAGGGTTGTACATGATCCAGTTGCCCGTGGGACGCCACGACCAGGTTCCGTCCGGCGTGTTGGTCGGATTGACCGGGTCGTTGACCCCACTGTAATTACTGGGAATATTCGACAGATCATCGAACGGATTGTGCACCGCAATCGACTGCCCGTCGAGATACTGCTTGGCGGCATACATCGACATCGCCGATTCCAAACTTGAAATCATATTCGCCAGAGCCGCCTGTTCGGCTTCCTGAGTCACCGAAAACAATTTCGGAATGGCAACGGCGGCCAATATCCCGAGGATGATGATAATAACCACCAGTTCAATCAGCGTAAAGCCCCCATTCGCGCGTTTGTGACCGAAAGGCATCATGGTCTCCACCAATGTTATATGTCTTATGTCTTTATTTTCACACGTTTCTTTATATATCGGTAAAAACCGCATGAAAATTAACCGCATATCATCCGCCTACGGCCTCACATAAGACCCCACATTACTATAACTTACGGCACAACGACGACCCAACGGGCAAGGTTTTCGGCTTTTCTGCCGAAAAAGATAAAAACAAAGCATGTCAAGGGATTCGAAAGAGTATGCTCAAACTGACCGGGTATGTCGGAAGAGACAATTTCACCGCCAATCTGCCTTCGGGGCGGTATGTGATCGGACGCAAGGAAGACTGCGATATCATGATCAAAGACAAAACCGTATCCCGCAAACACGCGAAAATCGCCATTCTTCCCGATGAAACCTGTATATATATCACCGACCTGAAAAGTAGTAACGGCACCAAAGTAAACGGACGGAAAATCAATCACCGCACAAAAGTTTTTCCCGGCGACAGTATCACGTTTGGAAATATCATCCTCTCCGTCACCACCACCGAAGCCGAAGAACTCACCGAATTCGACAACTCACAAACACCCACTCCAAACACCAAATAGCAAAATCGATTGAGAACATACACAAACGGCCCGCCGAGGCGGGCCGTTTTTATTTCGCTATACTATTTATCGTATCAATACGCCTTGGCGAAAACCACGTCGGTTTTAGCGGGTTTGCCGCAGATCACACAGACGCCTTCATCGCCTCGTTGTTCATTGGGAATACAACGTATGGTGACATTCATCTCCGCCGCTTTAGCTTCGCAGGCCGGATCCTCACACCACTTGCAAACCGCGAAACCACCGTGAATCTCCGGCTTCTCGGCATTTTTCGGAGTGAAAAAGTCGGTAAATGTCTTGAAGTCGGTGATATCATAATGCGTATTCGCGGTCATAAACGCCTTGGCCTGATCGAAATAATTCCGCTGAATCTCATCGAGCAGTCCCGGAATCATCGCGGCAACTTCATCGCGGCCCGGTGTCATCTTCTCACCGGCCTGATCGCGACGTTGCATGAACACCGTCCCCGCTTCGAAATCACGAAGTCCCAACTCCATCCGAATCGGGACACCCTTTTTCACCCATTGCCATTTTTTCTCCACCTACCGTATATCCCGCTTGTCGACCAGCACCCGCACCGGCGCTCCTGAACCGCACCGGATGCCCGTCGTACGTCTGTTTCGCGATATCCGCCGCGACCGCCTCGGCGTACGCCAGCACGTCTTTTTCATGTTCGGGCTTGTTCAATACCGGAATAATCACCACCTGCTTCGGCGCGATACGCGGCGGCAGACGTAAACCGTCATCGTCGCCGTGCACCATGATCACCGCGCCGATCATGCGGCTCGACACTCCCCACGATGTGGTATAGGCATGTTCCAGCACGCTGTCCTGATTGAGAAAACGAATCTCGAACGCTTTCGCGAAATTCTGGCCGAGATAAT
>CAZVNK010000479.1:0-2330 GCA_964628115.1 uncultured Ignavibacteriaceae bacterium
GTTTTATTGAAGCGAAAGGTCGCGAAACCGATTGTGAGCAGAATCGCCAGATAAATGATAAAACCCAGTAATGTTGCACTCATGATATCTGTTTCTCACCGGTTACGATGTAGTACACGACGCCGATGACCACCAGTGCGACCGGTGGTGCAAACAGCCAGAAATAAGTCCAGAAAGTCATAACGTATCCATGTATATGAAGAAAGTTGTCACGATTTATTTGTCTGGATTTTGGGTTTCATCGAGAGGCGGATTGACCCAATCCTCTTCGTAGAAGAGCGAGGATTCATCGCCGATTTTATAATCATCACGGATATATTTAATGATAGTAAACGAGTACGCCTGCCCGGTGGCGAGAACCGCCAGCTGGTATCCCCAGATCACGATAAAGATCGCAAACAGGGCCAGAGCCATGATATACCCGGCGAACATATCGGTTCCGCCCGCGCCCCATCCGGTAATGTCGAATCCGAACGGAATGCCGGGGAACAGCGACACGGTGAAATCCACGGCAGAGCCGTTCAGTGGGAGATGCGCCGCGCCGGAGGCGATGATCGTGCTGATTTTGTCACCGCCGCCAAGAAAGGTGCTGTAGTGCACCAGTTGTATCGCCCGAAAAGCGAAATAGGCGAAAATAAACCCGCATATTTTGGCCGATACGGCGGCGTAGAGTGTATGTCCCGCCCAGTGGAAAGGATGGCGGGTAATCGTCAAAAACGTCTCGAGAATGGAATTGAAGGTTTCGCCGTTGCGGTCGGCAATGACCGTGACCGGCATGACCAAAACCGACAGAATAAAAACGAAAATCACGACGACCGTGAACAGGGCGATAATGAAATTCGGGAAAAAGAAAAAGACGCTGTACAGCAGTTCACCGACGAAGGGGATGCGGGCAATCAGTCCGACCACGACGCCCAGAAGAACGATCAGCCCGATAAACGCGGCGACCGCCAACAGCGAGAGAAACAGCTGGGAAGCGCGTTTCAGGCTGAAGCGAACGGTATCACGGGCGGAAAAAAAAGGATTGCCGCGCAATTCCTCGATATCGAATGCCGCGACCGCCATCATGCCGAGCATAATCACGAACAGAGAGATCAGCACTCCGGCGAAAAAGAGTATTGACGCGCCCGTGGAATCCATCGTGAACAATTCCAGCGGAAGCAGTCCGTAGCAGTCGTAGATGTCCGGAAAGGAGTTGCCGTCGAGGGCGAGGGCCAGGTAGGCGAATACGGTGAAAATCACATAGGCGCAAAAAAGCGCACATGAGGCCGCGAAGATTTTTTTCGCCTTGAGCGCTCGTGCCGGAATCAGTAAAATGCTTTTAAAATTGTATGCAAAATCAGGTTTCACATTACATAATGTTGTGGATTGACGCGGGTAAGTCAAGAGTAAACTTATACGGCGTGGGGGTGGACAAAGCGTGCGCCGGTGAAGATTATATATTGTCTTGCGTGCATTTTTGGCGTATGTTTTCCGCAATGAACCAAACTCCAGTGGAAATGTCATGGATATTAACGCTCCGATCGTTGAACTGATAGATATAACGCTGACCAATGACGCCGGCTGGCGGGTATTCACCGGTTTGAATCTGGCGGTCGGTTCCGGCGAAACCGCGATTATTATCGGGCCGACCGGCTCGGGAAAAACGTCGCTGGCGGAACTTCTCAACGGAGTCCGCCGCCCCGATGCCGGAACGGTGTTGATGTTCGGTGAGCCGGTCAATATCCGGCGAAAATACCGTCTGGCGGCAATGCGTCGGAAAATCGGCGGCGTCGGCGGTCAGTATCGACTGATTTCTCATCAGACGGTCTATGAAAATCTTCAGGCGCCGTTGATTATTCGGGGTGAGCCATCCTCTCGCAGGAAACAGAAAATCAGCCAGACGCTGGATGAGTTCAATCTGGGCGCGAAGCGACGAGACCGGGCGAGGAGGCTGTCACGAGGCGAACAGATTATCGCCATGCTGGCCCGCGCGGTGATCGGCACGCCGCCGCTGTTGCTTATCGATGAGCCGATGGCCGGGCTTGATCTTGAGACGGCCGGACGGGTGCTGGAGTCGTTAAAGCGGTTGGCCGCGGCGGGGTATGCCATGATTATCCTGACCACCGGGCGCACCGGGCTGGAAATCCCGAATGCCAAAGAATATTACATCCTTGACGGGGTTTTGCAATGAGTGTTTTCTGGTTTCCGATATACAAGTTTTTTAAGAACCTGCTGGGGCGACCGCTGGCCGCGGCAACATCGCTCTTGTCGCTGTTTCTGCTGTTTTTGCTGTTCGATCTGGTATGGGTGACCGCGCTGACGGTGGAGAACGATTATCGCGAGCGGAT
>CAZVNK010000480.1:0-2326 GCA_964628115.1 uncultured Ignavibacteriaceae bacterium
CGTTCGGTTCGGTGGAGACGGCGGTCGAGGCGATGCGGGTCGGGGCGTTTCATTATCAAACCAAGCCGGTGGAACTGGAAGAACTGCTGGTCAATTTGCGCAAGGCCTCCGAGCAACATCGGCTGGTGGTGGAACATCGGGTTCTCAACGACACGGTGACCGAGCGTTTCGGAAGCGGGGAGATAATCGGGCGATCGCCGGCGATTGCCAAAGCGCTGGAGTTGATTCACCTGGCGGCGCCGGGGAATACTACGGTGCTGGTGACGGGAGCTTCGGGGACCGGCAAGGAACTGGCGGCGCGGGCGGTGCATTCGCTTTCACAGCGAAAAGACGGACGCTTCGTGGCGGTCAACTGCGCCGCGATGCCGGAGAATCTGCTTGAGGCGGAGCTGTTCGGGCATGAGAAGGGGGCGTTTACCGGGGCGATCAAACGCAAACTGGGGAAATTCGAACTGGCCGACGGGGGGACGATTTTTCTCGATGAAATCGGCGATATGCCGGCGGTAATGCAGGCCAAACTGCTTCGGGTGCTCGAGGAACGTCAGATCGAGCGGCTGGGGGCCGAAAACAGCGTGTCGCTGGACGTGCGGGTGATCGCGGCCACCAATCGCGATCTTGAGAAACTGATCGAGGCGGGGGATTTTCGCGAGGATTTGTATTATCGTATCAACGTGGTTTCGATACGGATGCCGACGCTGGCGGAACGTCCGGGGGATATTCTTCTACTTGCGGAAAAATTCCTGGCCGATTTTTGCACCAAGCTGGGCAAGACGATATCAGGATTCAGCGCGGAGGCGGCCGGGGCGCTCACGCAATACGCCTGGCCGGGCAACGTGCGGGAATTGCAAAACGTGGTCGAACGCGCGGTGGTGCTGGCGCGGGGCGACAGTATCGGCATCGCGGAAATTCCGGGGTTACGATCTGACAGGGATACTCCGGTGGAAAGCCTTGAGAAATTGGCCGATGTGGAGAAGGCGCATATTCGCCGGATACTGGAACAAATGGGCGGCAATATCGGCAAATCGGCGGAAGTGCTTGGCATTCATCGCAATACCCTGCGAGCCAAAATCAAAGATTATAATCTGTAAACAATCAATCTAAAATCGGTGCACGGGGGTGTTCTCCGTGAACAGTAATTGTGCCGAAATGGCGTAACGGCCGCCGTCGGTCTTTTCTATCATTATGTATTGCAATAATATATGGAAACCGGCACGGCGTTTGTATGTTATTCTCATGGAAACAAAGGAGATTGATATGAAAAAGATCATTTTGATAATGCTGATAGCGATGCTGGGAGTGACATTTATCGGTTGTGATGAGGATGACGACGATTATATCGTAATTGATGAACTTGCCGATCCGCAGGCTCCGCAGGGGGTATATTCCATTACGGCGGACGAAGAAATTTATCTGTACTGGTTGCCGGTCGAATATGACAATCTTCGCTTTTACCGCATCTGGCGCAATACCGACGGCGGCAACGAGTATTATTTATATGACACGACGCTGAGTACGTCTTATGTCGATGAAGGCGTCAGCAACGGCAATACGTATTATTACGCGGTGACGACCTACGGTTGGGATCGCGAGGAATCGGGGCTGTCGTATGAATTCGTCTGGGACACGCCGCGTCCCGAGGGTTCCGGTCTGGCATTGTATGATGCCAACACCGATCCGAATTTCGCCGGATTCGATTTCTCGGCGCAAGCGATTCGTCCGTTTGATTACGCCCTGACCGATATTTATATCGACTATGACGCCGGGCTGGAGACGTTTTTCCTAAATATCGGACGGGACACGACTGACATTCAGGACATGGGATTCACGTACAGTTTTGACGAAATCACGATGGCGCCGGACACGGCGGTCGGCTGGTCGTATGTCGGCTGGCTGGAAATTATCGAGGGGCATACGTATGTTATCTGGACGCATGAAGACACGTATGCCAAACTGCGCGTGACGTATGCCGACTATGCCAACGGGTATGTGGAATTTCAGTGGGCGCATCAGGAAGACATGGGCAATCCGCAACTTCGCCCCCGGGCTTCGGGCAGTGATACATTTCTCAAGCAACGTCCTTCCGTAAATATGACGGCCGATTTCGGCCAGCACAAATAAAGGAAAGAGGTGAATATCATGAAACGCTTGATAATAACCCTGACGGCTCTGGCGGCCCTGCTGACAATGGGCGCCGGGGCGAGCGCGGACGTGGTCCGATACGATCGAGCCGTGGACTACGGCAGTTATCTTCGCTATGACCCGTATCTGAGTGTCGAGGTCTGGACCGACGACGACGAGTATTATGACGGAGAAAGCATTCAGATTT
>CAZVNK010000481.1:0-2303 GCA_964628115.1 uncultured Ignavibacteriaceae bacterium
GGAATTACAGAGCCGCGCTCGGCCTTCTCACGCTTTTTCGGCGCGCCGTTCATGCCGCGCAACCCGGACGTCTACGCCAGGCTGCTCGGCGAGAAACTGGAAGCCCACGACGCCACCGTCTACGGCGTCAACACCGGCTGGTCCGGCGGGCCTTACGGGGTGGGTTCGCGGATGGACATCACCCAGACGCGCGCCATGGTCGCGGCCGCGATCTCGGGCGCCCTGCTGGACGTGGAATGCGAGCCGGATCCGGTATTCAAGGTGCTGGTGCCCAAGACATGCCCCGGCGTGGACGACCCCGCCATCCTCAACCCGATCAACACCTGGGCCGACAAGGACGCCTACCGCGAGCGGGCGCGCAAACTGGCCGCCGACTTCGCCGCCCACTTCGAGAGCGCCTACGGCGACAAGGGCATCGACCCGGCCATCGCCGCGGAGTGTCCGGGGGTGTAAAGAGGAAAACGATCCGCAATCCCCCCTTGACCGATGGGGGGGGTGTGGTAAAACAGGACAGGGGCTGAAGGATTTCGATCCGGAGGCTCGTTATGCAGGCAGATCATATTTCGATACCGATCCCTAAAACGGCTTTGAGCCGAAGCCGCCGCTCCGTTCCCAAACTTCCTCCCATACCATTTTCCGCCTTATTATTCCATCACGGCCGGCGTGGCTATCCGCGGATGCGGGCGCTGCCGCGTCGTCCAAATCGAGGAGTCCTATCATGAAAAAACTCATCTGTCTGGTCCTGCTGGCGTTGCTGGCGCCAATGACCGTCTTCGCCGCGGACGAAGATTACCAAGAGGCGCGCTATACGGGATATTTCATGGCCTACGGCAATCCGGTCGGCAGTGCTGATCAACCGGTGGAGATCGTGGTCGTCAGGGAAAAGGACAGGGTATGGGTCAATGGTTGGTCGGCGTTTCCAAGGGAGATTCCCGAACGAAAGTCGGATCGTGAAGGGGAATCGCCATTCAGTTTGCTGGCTGGGAAACTCCACGGTATTCATCGTGATAACTTGAAACAAGGAATGAACCCAGAAGAGAGTAGGCGACAAGTTGTGGCCATGCTGCGCGACTCGCCGCTGATCCGCAGCATGTCCTTTACGGCCTCAGATGGAAAGAAATTACCGAAAAATCGCTGCAGGGTATGGCCAGTCGACGAGGAATATTCCGTTGACTTTATTTTCGAGGACGAACTTCCGAAGGAATATAGCGAGGCGGAAAAGTATGAACACAGGTTGAAAATCGCCAAAGGTATCTTCAAGCGAATCTGTAAAAAAACGACAGAAAACGGCATGTTCTGGATGACGAGTTCCGGAGTTCGCAGTTGGACGCAGAATGAATTGGAATCGCCGGAATTCAAGCAGGCAATGGAGCAAGCTTTGGATCCGGCTCAGGATCTGACCCCCGAAAGCTGGGGATTTGGCCGCCCCTTCGGCCTGAGCGTCGCCCAGCAACTCCGCGATCCGCTGCCGGAATCGCGGAGACGGCGCTAGGGGGTGCGACATGAAGAATATTATCCTGCTTGGCGCAGTCTTGTTGGTTCTTGCGAATATTGGGTATGCGGCGGGAACGCTCGGGGACTCGACTTCGATTTCAGTGGAGCCCTTAGAATGGGATTCGGGGTTTGCGCCTATTGGAGAAATGATTGAAGCCAGCACCGAGAGATGGGGTTATAGTTTTGAACGTGTCGTTGATAAGGATCTGAACGAAATCGCAATCCCTGATCCCGTCGGGTATTGATGCGGTAATTTACGCTAACGACAAAGCAACGGCGTACGGTTTTCGTTCAGATTTCAATCACGACGGAGTTTTGGATTCGGTAGACGACCAAACCTTTAGTGAATCAATTGGCATCAGCTATAAACAACAATGATATAATAGGGGAAATTGGATGAAGACAAAAATGCGGCTTTAAATGTCAATAATAATACTACTTATGATAGCATTAGATGTTAGTGGACAAGTAATCAATTATGTAGACAACAATAAAAACGGGATCACATATTCGGAATTGGAAATTGAACACGCAATCATTCATTATCTGAATGTCACAGAGCCTGATGAAAAGCTTGATAACTACTTAGGTGAAAACTTATTGTTGCTTGAAGTAGAAATTGAAAACGTTCGGGTCAGAAGCGATCATCCGGAAATCGGAATCGCGTCTGGACAAGTTACCAAAGTAATAAAAGGAACCTACGAAGAATCATCAATAGAGCTATATGGATGCAATGTTATGTTTATTGATCATTCAAAGGCTCGTCCCCGTGTTTCAAGAATAATAAGTAGCCATATGCCCTGGATTGT
>CAZVNK010000482.1:0-2302 GCA_964628115.1 uncultured Ignavibacteriaceae bacterium
GAAATCGACCTTGCCGCTGTCGGCGGCGTTGACGAAATCATTGGCGCGAAGGCCGTCGACCAGATCGAGCAGAACGCGGGTTTTGGCGGTGTCGGTGGCAACCTTGTCGGTAAACGGTTTCTTCGAGACCATCCACACGGAATCCTGCCGCTCCAGCCGCAACGCCTTGTCGGGATAGACAAAGTCGATTTGCGCCACCTGGGAGCTGTCGAAGGGGAAGATGGTTTTGTCCAGCCATTGCGAGCGGGTGCGGGTGAACGTATAGGTCAGCATCCCCTGAGCCGCATAGACGCCGTTTTCATTGCGCATGCGGATATAGGTGTGGCCGAAGTCGGGTGTCGGTTTGCCGACGATCATGGAATTCAGCAATTCCCCCTCGTTGTAGAAATTCACCAGCGTGCCGCTTTGATCGTCGACGTTGAAATCCGTCCGACGATCGGGATTTTCCGAGACCACCTCGCCGACCTTGATCGTTGCCGCGGTCGTCAGAATATTGGCAATAACCAGCGTGTCGGTTTTGCGCGGGTTGGAATCATCGAGATACCATTCGCCGCCGTCGACATAGAAATGAAACGTATCGGCGGGGGAGAAGATTTCAATGCGGTCGATCTGATGGGCATCGAGTCCGAGAAAATTCTCGACCGTGCGCCCCGAAGTCTGACGTTCTTCGTGGCCGCTCTGGATTACCCAGATAACCACGACAACCGCGAGAATCAAAACCGGGATGGCGAGACGTTTCATCAGGCTTTTCCTTTTCGGGACGACCGTTTGAACTGCCAGCGAATCAATCCGATGATGATAACCAGAAACGGCATGCCGAACATATTAAGATATTTGACGAAATTCTTCGTGCCGTCCGAAACCACCCGCAGAGTGCGCCCGGTCACCTGTTTCGACCTGATCGAGATCAGGCCCTTGTCCTGGGTCAGCCAGTCCGCGATATTGAGTAGAACCACGAAACTGGCGGCGCTACGACGGTAATCGTCGGTCACGAAGGAGCCGTTGCCGATAACGACCAGCCGCGACTCGGCCCCGTGGTCGATTTTTTCCGGGATGGGTGTTTCACTGAGCGTGTCGGGGCCTTCGTATTCCGGCAATTGTTCATGCTGAATATAATGGCTTTCGAAATTCCCGGTCAGCACCGCACCCAGCGGTATGTTTTTCATCGTGAAATCGGTCTGTTCGTACTGTTTTTCCGGTGAGATATCAACCGGGATGGAACGGATTCCGGATTGCTCTGAACTGGCAAAAAGGATACGTCGCTCGACTCCCTCATCGACTGGGAAATTCAAATCCAACGGGCTGATGAACATGATATCCAGTCGGTTGAGATCCTTCACGATCGGGTTTTCCCGGTCGAAATCGGCAATTGCCAGATAGAAGGGATAACGCGCCATACTCTGCATCTGGAATTGTCCCATGTTGCGGGTTACCGGAATCATGTTGCATTGCAGGTCAATCGCCAGTTGTTCCTTGATGCCGATCCCGTATGAGTTCAGCAGTTTGTCCAGATCGTTTTCGATCGGGCTGACCACGCCCTGCTGAATATTGACGTCGACTTTGTTTAGAAGAAAGGCCACCCGTCCGCCGCGCATGATAAACTGATCGATCAGATACAATTCCCAGGCGGATAACGGCTCGGATGGCGCCACCACGAACAACGCCTGAATGTCTTCCGGTATATATTTCAGATTTTCCAGATTCATGAACTGCACCCGGTATTCCTTCTGGAGAATTTCATACGCGGTTTGCAGTCCCTCGGCCATGTCCGGTTCGCCGTTGCCCATCGTGAAACCGATCTTGGGTATTTCGGTATTGATCAGTTTTCTGATAGCGCGCGACAGATCGTATTCGAGATTGTTGGTGTTTTCGATAAACGGCAGAACTTCCTGTTTGTCGCCGTAAATCAGCACCACGCCTTTGTAGCCCTTGATAAATTCGGTTTTGTCGTTGCGAAACACATTGAACTGAAGCGGGGGAATGCGATATCCCATCGCTTCTTCTTCCTTGTTTTCTTTGGCCGGGTCGATGAATTCATAGTGCAGATAGCCGTCGGAATACGCTCGGTAATCATCCAGCAAATCCTTCAAATACCGCGCATCGCCGTTGTGTGGGGCGGGAAGGTCATCGGTGATATACGCTGTCACGGTCAGGCGGTCGTTCAACTCCTCCATGATCTCACGCGATGATTCCGAAAGCGAATAGATATTTCCGTCGGTCAAATCGGCTCTCGAAAAAATGTTGACCGAAATCAGGTTGACAATCACGACAATGGCCAGCACGATCAGAATCAGCAGTCCGG
>CAZVNK010000483.1:0-2297 GCA_964628115.1 uncultured Ignavibacteriaceae bacterium
CGTGGTGGTGATGCTGTCGCGCGATTTTGCGAAATGGATTGTCCTGGCCAACGTGGCGGCATGGCCGCTGGCCTATCTCGTCGTTCAGCGGTGGCTAAACGATTTCGCCTATCGAATCGACCTCGGTATTGACATCTTTTTCCTGTCCGGACTGCTGGTGATCGTCGTTGCCCTGCTGACCATGAGTTTTCAATCCATCCGGGCGGCCCTGACCAATCCGGCCGGCGTGTTGAAATATGAGTAGTGTTTTATACATCATTGAAAAGCATCATCCGGCGTGACGGATGATATACGCGAACCGGTTTAACGGGAGTATGATAACGGACAATGATACACATGGAAAACATATCACGACGGTACTCATCGGGACACGCGCATACGTACGTCCTGCGAAATGTCACGTTGGATATTCAACCGGGTGAGTTCGTCTCGGTAATGGGGCCGTCGGGCGCCGGCAAATCGACCCTGTTGAACATCATCGGTATGCTCGACGAAGCCACCGACGGGGAGTACTATTTTCTCGATGAGGCGGTGCATGAACTGTCGGAAAAGAAACGATCGAATATTTATAAAGAACATATCGGCTTTATCTTTCAAAGTTATCATTTGATCGACGAATTGACCGTCTATGAAAATCTCGAAACGCCGCTTTTATACAAGAAGATTAAAAGCGCGCAACGCAAGAGCATGGTGTGTGACATGCTCGACCGTTTCCGGATCGTCGGAAAAAAGGATTTGTTTCCCAGTCAGCTTTCCGGTGGACAGCAACAGTTGATCGGCGTCGCCCGGGCGTTAATTGCCGAGCCGCGACTACTGCTGGCCGACGAGCCGACCGGAAATTTGCATTCCGAGGAAGGCAAAAAGATCATGGCCTTGTTTAAAAAGCTGAACGAGGATGAGGGCGTGACCATTATCCAGGCCACGCATTCGGAATCCAATGCGTCATACGGCCGACGGATAATATTTCTTCGCGACGGCCGTCAGGTTGACGCTCTTTAGGAAGATACGACATGCTGAAAAACTATCTTAAGACAGCGTTACGGGTGCTGACCAGACAGAAAGTTTTCACGGTCATCAATATCACCGGTCTTGCCGTCGGACTGGCATGCTGTATCATGGTTTTGCTGTATATCCGGTATGAACTCACCTTCGATCGCTTTCACGATCATGCCGATGATATCTGCCGCATCATGGCCAGCTTGGAAGTCCCGGGAAGTGACCCCGGTTTGATAAACAAAACACCGGACGTCCTTGGCGCAAAAATATGCGAAATGTACCCTGAGGCAATCACCTCGGTTCGTCTCGGTCAAAGTAACGACGTGTTGATCCGGTACGATGATGTCGCGTTCGATGAACATCGTGTCTTTTATGCCGAGTCGACGTTTTTCGACGTGTTTTCTTTTCCGTTGGTACAGGGAGACACCGCCACGATATTACGCGAGCCGTACACGGTTGTCATCACCGAGGAAATCGCTCACAAGTTGTTCGGCGATGACGATCCGCTGGGCAAAAGCCTGCGATTCGGTTCGATTTTCGATTTGACCGTCTCCGGTGTCGCGGCGAATGTCCCTGATAATTCCCATTTGCATTTCGATTATCTTGTCTCCATGTCGACCCGCAAAGCCCAGTGGAATGAAGACGGCAGTGGGGGGGCCACGCTTTCATTCAGTCGCAACCGGGATTCCTGGGCGTGGGGATGTCTGTCGGCCGTCACTTATGTAAGGCTGGCGCCGCAAACCGATGTAAAAGCCATCGAAAAGAAACTTGCCGGATGGATGCGGGAAAACCTTCCGCCCGACGTTCCCCGGGAATATGTTTTACAGCCACTGACTGATATCCATCTGGGCGGAAATGCCGCGTACGAAATCGAAACCAACAACGATATCACTTCCGTGTACTTTCTGATCACGATCGCCCTGGTAATCCTGCTGATCGCCTGTTTCAATTACATGAATCTGTCGACCGCGCGATCATTGCATCGGGTCAAGGAAGTCGGCATGCGCAAGGTTTTGGGAGCAAGTCGCATCCATCTTTTGCGACAGTTTCTGGGGGAGTCGATTGTCATTACCCTGGTGGCCATGCTGGTCGCGGGATGCCTGATCGAATTGTCTCTGCCGTGGTTCAATCGCTTTATCGGGCGCGCTCTGGCATTCGATGTTTTTACCGATCATCAAATCTGGCTGGGAATGACGGGACTGGTCGTGATCATCGGCGTTCTGGCAGGATGTTATCCCGCCCTGTATCTGTCGCGATTCAAACCGATTCGTTTCCTCAAGGGATCGATGACGGTCGGTTCC
>CAZVNK010000484.1:0-2293 GCA_964628115.1 uncultured Ignavibacteriaceae bacterium
AGTTTGAAATCTTCGCCATACCCGATAAATTCATCCCGCACGGAAACCGGAGCATTCTTCTGGATCAGATCGGATTGACGCCGGAATCGATCGCCGGACATGTTCGGCAATTGCTGGGAACCAGGCGCACTTTTTTGCAACGCGTCACATTTCGCAAGGCGGAGAAAAACCATACCCGCGCCACGACCGGTTCGCCTTCGCAAAAAAAAGCCTTGAACGATTGACATGCGTTTCGGAATCATAGCCAATCTCTCACGACCCGACGCTCTTCAGGCCGTCAGGGCCGCACTGGACTGGTGTCGCAAGCACGAGCATCAGGCCATCCTGTCAGATGAATTACAACCCCGGTTCGAAAATGATCTGGTATATTCACCGCCCGATCAACTGTGGAGACATATCGACGTTCTGGTGACTCTGGGGGGGGACGGCACCATGCTTTCATCGGTGCGCGCACTCGGCCGCAATCCCCGGCCGGTGCTCGGTATCAATCTCGGTTCTCTGGGATTTCTCACCCAGCACACCCCGGAGCATTTGATTACCGCTCTGGATCAGGTGGCCGCGAATGATTATCAAATCGAGGAGCGGTTGGTGCTCAAGGCGGAGGTGGTCAACGGCGAAACACTTCGTTATCCTTTTGCGCTCAACGATATCGTGGTCGACAAGGGCGGGGTAGCCCGTGTAATCAATATCAGTATTTACGCCAACGGCGAATACATCTGTTCCTATACCGCCGACGGATTGATCATATCCACCCCGACCGGCTCTACCGCATACTCACTGGCGGTCGGTGGGCCGATTCTTAATCCCACCATGCAAGCCATTATCACCTCGCCGATTTCTCCCTTTTCGCTGACCTCGCGGCCGCTGGTGTTTCCACCGGATTTCGAGCTGGAGGTCCGCATTCGCTCCGAACACGGCGAGGCGCTTCTGACTATCGACGGACAGGTGGCGACTCAATTCTCGCCGCGCGGTTCGATTCGAATCAGGCGCGCCGAACACACCATGAAATTTATCAAATTCGCCGAAAACAAATTCTACGATATTCTGCGCGAAAAACTGCACTGGGGCAAACAACCGGTGGTCGATTATAAAAAGCATGACATTCTGACTCCTCCCGATGACCGTCAGGAATAATATCACTTTCGATTGAATTTCTCTTGCCATTGCATGGTATTATCATTGACATTGCCTTACGGACCGAATTTGTGCATATTATTGACTGCTAATAAATATGGGAGGTTTCTATGCCCGATGATATGAATGGTGTGCCGGTCGTTGATGCCGTGTCGGCATCGTCGAATCCGGAACCGAACCTGTCGTGGAAAGGCTTATGGCAGGTCATTGCCAATCCCGCCGAATTGTTCGTCAAGCTCAAAGAGCATCCCCGCGTGCTGATAGCCTGGCTGGCGGCCGTCGTGCTGTTTTGTGTCTATCTTCTGCTGGTATTGGACAAATTGATCGCCGTGCAACTGGCGGAAATGGCAAATGCCAATCCCGGCTTCGATCCGAGTGTGATCCCCGATGGCGTTATGGAGGGATCGACATTCTTTTTTGGGGCGCTGTCCGTAATCCTGATACCTCTGGTAACGGCGGTATTCGCGATTTTATGGGGAAATTTCATTTTTGGCGGCAAGGCATCTTTCAAACAGGTACTCTCAGTGGCGGTTTATGGGAATATTATATATATTGTAGGTATTCTGGCCGTTTTGCCGCTGGTCATTGCCAAAGACAGCATGATGGTGTCCTATTCGCTGGCGGCCTTTTTCCCCGACTTGTCCTATAAAAGTGTCGCGTATGTCGCGTTGTCCAAGATCGGCATCTTCTATATCTGGGAGATTATCGTCGCCGGTATCGGTTTTTCAACCATATACGGCTTCACTCGAAACAAAGGGTATGTCATTGCCGTTCTTTCCGTTGGCATGATGTCGATTTTGCACGTGGCCTTTGCCGCTTTGGGATCACTGGTACAGGTGGGGGTCAATACCGGCGGTTGATTTGGCGCAAGAATACACTTGCGAAATCATCCCGTATCGTATAATATGGGATTGCTTTCATAAGCGGGAGTAACTCAGCTGGTAGAGTCACAGCCTTCCAAGCTGTTGGTCGCGAGTTCGAGCCTCGTCTCCCGCTTTTAATTTTATGTCCCGCAATAGGTAATGCCAATTAGAGATTCAGCGCCGTGGCAATCAGTTCGTGACCCCACCATAGACACATGTTCACCCCGTGATCGGTACGACCTCAGTCTTTTCACACCTGCTTGTCGAAGACACAGTGCCGTGCCACGGCCGATACC
>CAZVNK010000485.1:0-2292 GCA_964628115.1 uncultured Ignavibacteriaceae bacterium
ATTCCGGAAATGATCGGCCGCCTGCCGGGCACCGCGCCTCTGCAACCGCTCGACAAAAACGCTTTGTTCGAGATTCTGACCAAACCCAAGAACGCGCTGGTCAAGCAGTACCGGCAGTTGTTCGAAATGGACGGGATCAAGCTCACGTTCGAGAAAGAGGCGTTGTGGGAAGCGGTCGCGATCGCCGAGAAGAAAAAGACCGGCGCGCGCGCACTGCGGTCGATTTTCGAGAAGGCCATGCTGGATTTGATGTTCGAAGTGCCGTCGCAGGACGACATCGAGGAAATCGTCATCACGCCCGAAGTCATCACGGAAAACGGGCAGGCCAAACTGATTAAGAAATCACACAAACAGACCGCATAAAACTATCGAGAGATTTATATTCGGGTCTGCCTTTTCGGGCAGACCCTTTTTATTTTACCGCTCAATATCGATCCCGCCATGAGATATTTTGCCTATATCATTGACAATACACATTAATTGTACATTCATTCCGGCATAAGATAACATCGACGACGGCGCCCGTTAATCCGATATTCGCCGCCGAAGACAAGCGGACCGTAACGGCCCACGGATAATATGCCTTACACGGTAAGGAGGATATAGATGCCACAGGAAAAAAGACTGCTGGTCGACGTCGGGATGAGAAACCTGCCGTTCCCCATGAAAGTCGCCTCGAAACAAGAACCCGACGGACAGGCGACGGTCGGGACGGTCTCGGTCAGCGCCCGAATCACCAGTGAATTCGAGGCCGACTGGATCGACACGTTCATTCGTGTCTTCCACCAGCATCGCGACAATATCGGGACCAAATTCCTGCGTCATAACATCGTCGATTATTTCAAGGAATTAAACGCGACCTCGGCGCGGGTGACGTTCGACTACCCCTTTTTCATCGAAAAAACCACCCCGGTTTCCAAAGAAAAATGCCTGGTAAAATACCAGTGTTCATACACGGCCAAGATATCTCCCCTGCAGGAGGATCCCAAAATCACGTTCCGTATCGAAATTCCCGTCATCACCACCGATCCGGCTTCGGTGCCGGGGCAGGAGGGTGGTTTGTACGGGCAGTTAAGCATGGTGCTGGTGGAAGTGGCCTCGCAGAAGGATATATACCCCGAGGATTTGGTCGAGATCGCCGACAAGCACGCGCTCTCCCCGGTCTATTCGTTTCTGGATCGCGAGGATCAGATTCATATCGTAAAAAAAGTGCACACGCAGAAAAAATCCAGCGTGGTCATGACCGATGAGATCAAAGACGAACTGGCGCGCAACGATAATATCGAATGGTTCATGGTACATTGCACGAATTTCGGAATGTTGCATTCGTACAGCACGATTGTCGGTACCGAGAAAAGCATGTGGGTTCCGCTGAGTGGTTACGAGGACGACGAAGTCTGACGATTATCCCACACCGTTATACGATTCACACCGCCGGGGCAATCCCGGCGGTTTTTTTTATATGCGTAATTATTCAATCAGATATTTGCCGTAAACGATAACCCAGAATAATTCGTAGGGCAGGATCCCTGCGATCCTGCCGTCTTATTTTGTTAATCATCACCAAAATCGCCATTAAAAACCGGCTCTCGACATCCCCAGTCCTTAGAATAGTACCCTTCCTGAAAATATTCATGGATGGATGAATGTCTATAGGTGAATGGATCTTTTGCGTATCCGTGCTTAACGGGATTATAATGTATATAGTTTATGCGAACATTCATGTCGTCCTGATTACGAATGACATGATCCCAAAATCGACTTTGCCAGATACGCCCTCTGCCAAGGCCATACCGCTTTCGATACATTGCCCCAAAAGACAGTTTGATACGATGCAATATATCGGAGAGATTATTCAAGCCGGGATCAATCAAAAGGTGTACATGATCAGGCAGGAAAATGTATGCGATTAAATTGAATTCAATATGGTTCTTCGTATTGCTGATGGCTTTCCAAAGCAGATCGTAATTATCTTCAAGATATGGTTGTCTATTATGTGTGACATTTGTTACGAAATATATCTGCCCTTCGTGATACAAACGCTTTAATTTGGACATTGTGATTGCCTCTTTTTATTCAAGATGGCAGGATCACAGGGATCCTGCCCTACGAAAACTGAATTTAATAGATAAACCATAGCATCAACAGCAGGTTTTTCACATGTACATAACATGAAAGACAATATATACGGGTACTATTCTGGATTATTAAATAGATGTCTGGGTATATTGGAAAGTTCCAACATCCTTAGCATTTGATCAAAATTAATAGTATCATCAATGTATTTGTCAT
>CAZVNK010000486.1:0-2292 GCA_964628115.1 uncultured Ignavibacteriaceae bacterium
GCCAGTGAGGGGGTAGTGATAATCAGCATATCATAGGCTTTGGGTGCGAGTTTTCCGGCGGCCAGATAGCTTGAGGCCATATCGGGATTGTCAACCTTGGTCATGATTTCCTGTTCGTCTTCGGGAAGACCACGAAAGAGGGTGGAGGTCTTGGCGGTTTCAGTGGTGTTGACATTGACCGTGAAATCGGTGTAATAATACAACTCGCCCGTGGCGGGAATATATTCGACAGGTTGCAGTCTCAAGACCAGAATGGAGTATCCTCGGAACGACTGGGTACCCATATCCCGGAATTGCGCCGAGGGGAAAGGCTCGCTGGAATGATAAATCTCCTCGTTCGGCGTCGGTGCAACCGACACTACCGAGGTTTCCGACAGCCTGATCGGCACGGCATTCGGTTCGATCGTATATCCGCTACCGAGAAAAACTTTCGATCCGGGAATGATTTGGATGTTGTCGACTTCGGTTCCATACGGAAGTAGTATTTTGGCGCCCAGCGCCGGCAGGGACGGTTCTCCGGCTATGCCCGCGTTCGGCGCTCCGGTCATGATGACTCGGTCAAAACTCTCGCCCCCGAGATAGACCGGTTCGATTTTGGGACGCTCGAAAGAGAAATCCATCGTGACCGTTTCGGCGGCCGCGACAAGTGACGGAATCAGACATAACGTCAGGGCCAGCATCAGTATTACACCGAACCTTTCGTTACGGGGACTCCCATTCCCGGTGACTTTTGACGGTAGCGTCATAGCCTGCTCCTTTCCATGTTTGATAATCTCGAAAGGGATACCGATGATGAGAAAGAAAATCCCGGATGCGATACACAATAATCCCCGGCAGTAAGAATGCGGTGTGTGAGGTAGTATAACACGGTTCCCGTATGTTTATGCTTAGCTACTATAATATATAAAAAAAAATTGTTTTGACCATAAAAAATACACCGAATTCTCGATAATTCACGCCGTAAACGCTTATTAGAGGCCGGCTCAGGCCGTTTTTCGGCGAACGAACAGCCGGAATAAGAAAAGGCCCGTCGAAACGGGCCTTTCATGCGATTCATGTTAACGCGAATTATTTCTTGCGAAGCGGCGAACCACAGGCGCTAAGCCATTCCTCACAGGTGCAGTTGGCGGGATCGCCGACCGGATCCTGATAGATGTGTGCAATCAGATGCAGAATGTCCAGCAGGTTGACCGCGCAGTCGCAGTTGGGATCGCCGGAACAGGTGTCATACGGTATCGGCGCCGGTCCCGGAGGCGAACCGTAGATGTAGTCGATAATGTAGAGGATGTCGAGCAGGTTGAAAGCCAGGTCGCCATTGGCATCGCCGGGCAGGCAGTCACATTCATCCGGCCCGCCGGTGATGATAAACGACAGATCCATTGATACATCAAAGAACGGCGGTTCATAGAGATCGATCCAATTTTGTGGTATCATCGGGGCATCGGCAAGACAGGCATCGTCGTTAAAATGCATATAAGACGACTTCCAGCCCCACTGGGTGTTGATCGGATCTGCAACCAGTGCCGTGATACTCAACCAGTAAATGGTTCCTTCAACCTGTTCAAACCAGACCGCTTCGGGCAGAAGGATATTATACAGCCAGTATTCGATATGGTCGTCGGGAAGGACAATTTGTTCGGTGGGATCATACCATCCCTCTGGATATTGCCCGACAATCGGAATCATCTCGAACGTGCCGAATTCGGCCACATATTCCCAGAGTATATCGCCGGGTCTGCTGTACGGGATCTGCGGCGGTTCGGCCGGGATATCCGTATAGATGCGCAGGACAAAGCCGACAATGTCACCGGTCATCTGATGCATCCAGGATCCCCAGAAATGGATATCCTTGACCATGCCGGATTCACTGCACATCCAGTCGTCGGCCAGCGGGAACGGATCCATACACTTGACATTCCATCCGGCTTCATCCGGTGGTTGCGGATAGTGCATTTTGTGTTCGCGCCACGGCTCGACACAGGCATCATCGTTGCCGTCCATATCGGAGTCGCCGAGGCAGTGCGTGTAGCCGAGCGGGGAGGGCGTCCCGCCGAGATCGATACAGCATAGCGGATCGAGCATTCGGCAGGAACCGTCGGCGAAGCAACAGGTCTCGGTGGTGGTACAGGTCGTGCCGGTTCCCTGCGGAGTCCCGCCGATGTCGATGCAACAGATGGAGTCGGCCATCACGCAACTTCCGTTAGGCAAGCAAGAGGCTTGAGTGGTATAGAAAATCGATTTTTTAATGATACGGCGACCACCGAGATCTACACAACAGAGTGGATCAAGCAT
>CAZVNK010000487.1:0-2284 GCA_964628115.1 uncultured Ignavibacteriaceae bacterium
CCCATCCCCGGCACGGGACAGGTGCTTGCCACGTTCAGCCCCGGTCATGGACGCAACGAACATCGGGGGACTATAGCAATCGTAGAACCAAATCATGGTCCCGACGATCTTGACGCCGCCAAAATTATATTCAAGAAAACGATTCAAGATCCCTATCCCATATCATCGGACTGTTTTATTGCGGCGCAAGACGATCAAATTCTCGTGGTTGATGGTTCAGGCCTCGACAGTCACAAGTAATATTATCATGCAGCCATCTCCTTTTTCCTACTATTACTGGCATATTGCTGTTTTTTCACAATTACCTGTGTTATCAAGTCATTCCCTAAAGCGTTTAAGTTTCTTCTAAGCAGATTTGCCAGTGCATGTCGCGTAACAAACTCAGACGGCGTGTTTGACGAAACAGTACGCAGCCAGCAAAGAGATTTTGCACGAACTTCGTGGGGCATATTTATTGCTATCAGTTGTAGTACTCCTACCACCACCAAATGTAGATTGATAAATTTTTCTGTGGCTTCAAACGTTTTCTTTACGTTATGAATATTGCTGGTTTTCCGGGGTTGCTTATCATTTTTTTTCGGACGCCGGGAGATCGGGTAAAGACATTTTGACCAGAAGTGGTACCCCATGGCGCCTTGTGTATTCTTAACGGTGTCAAATAGTACTTCAATAGTAACCCGATGACTGTAGAGTTCCAAAGCGAGCAACGGGTCCAATTCAAGGTCAGAAGACATCAGGATAATGCGTCCTCGTGAACTTTCTACAAGAATAAATCGCACTTCACCTTTGATGGGTTTCCACAGCATATTCAGGACGAGATAACGTACTTTCTCACGCTTTCCATATAGGGTGATTTTGGCGGTTGTGAAGTGGTGCGGTCGCGAATTGAAGAGTTTCATGAGTTTTAGTTTCTTGCCGTACTTTTTCTGAGGTCCTCGCTTTCCCTTTGCTTTTTTAGGCGCATGGGCGTAGGCAACAATGTTTTTCTTTGCGCGGGTCAGTATGTGAACGGGATTTTGTATTTCATTGAGTTCTTCGGCAGCCGCGTCGAAAACGGCCCCCACCGAAAAGTAAGCATCAAGAACGAGATACATGGCTTTGCCGGTATATTCAACGACTT
Organism: uncultured Ignavibacteriaceae bacterium; assembly: GCA_964628115.1. Taxonomy (GTDB): domain Bacteria; phylum Zixibacteria; class MSB-5A5; order GN15; family PGXB01; genus JAFGAL01. The sequence goes on from CAZVNK010000487.1 coordinate 1,121, forward strand.
CCCTGGCCATTTGTACGATACGAACAGTCTTGGGTATTGCAGTATCCTCAGAGGCTTCAAACAATTCCAATCCCTCGTGAATACGGGCTTGGAGAGGCGTTGCAAAATACTTATCCCCCTTATTTATCAATAGTGCGACACATCCCCAATGATGTCCTCTGAAAAAAGTAGGTTTTGAAGCGGTTTCCGAATCCTGGTGCATGGTGCTGACGGCTGGAATTCTTCTGCCATCCTTTGGGGTCTTTGTGTGATCGCCCAAACATACAAGACGGCCGTTGACGCAGTAGTGGACCTCCTGTTTCATCAACCATCCCCACCACTGTTTCACGAAACCCTCGACCTGCCATGCAGACGAGCGAAGACAATTCAACAGGCCGCGGTAATATTTTGGGTTGATCGCCAGTGCCCGCACAATGGAAGTGACCCCAAGAGTGTCAGTTCTCAGGATTAATCCTACGAATACGATGATAAACCAGTTATAGGTTGCCTTGCGAGAAAACGCCGGACGCATGTCCATTATAAATAGCATCAGATACTGACTCATATACATTCCTTTTGCTTGACATTCATCTACCCTATAGACTATGCTATATTGCATAGTCTATAGGCCGCAACAATGTCAAGACGAAAGGATGATTCATGGAAAATAAAGAGCGCGCAAAAATAAAGAGAAGGCTAAAAGCACTTCATAAGGAGATGACAGAGTTAGGACCCGTTATGCGTGGTAGTGTTGTCATTATCGGCACACGAAACAAACAACCTTACTTCTCGCTCAATAAAGACAAAAAGACCCAGTTGATTTACCTGGGCAAAAAACGTGAAGATAAAGCGCGGCAATACTCTGACAACTATAAACGGTTACGAGAGATTATTGAAGAAATGACGCAGTTGAATATGATAATTGTAAAATACTACTATGAATCGTGAATGAAATTAACCGTTAAGAACTTGGGACTGTCGAGTTCAGGCAAGAGCGATGTCCTTTTTAAATACACAGGCGAGGGCATCCTTCATGAACCCCGCCCCATCATGCCCCGTCCCCGCGAACGTATCATGGCTGTTCAGGCAAACCATGAAAGCCCCACAGCGGAATTGTTTCTGGCAGACGTGTATGTGGGCAGGAACATGACGGGCGTCGCGAGAGGCGACATCAAGAAACTGCTG
>CAZVNK010000488.1:0-2272 GCA_964628115.1 uncultured Ignavibacteriaceae bacterium
ATTCGCCTTTATAAAAGAAGCGTCAGAAACACCCCGGCGGCGACCGCCGAACCGATCACCCCGGCGACGTTCGGCCCCATCGCGGGCATCAGCGGATTGACCCGCCCGTCGGTTTCTTTCGACACGAATTGCTGAACCACCCGCGCCGCCATCGGCACCGCCGATACTCCCGCCGCACCGATACACGGATTCACCCGCTTGTTTTCCGGCAGGAACAGGTTGAGCAGTTTGGCGAACAGAATACCGCCCGCGGTACTGAACGAGAACGCCACCGCTCCCAACACCAGGATCATCAACGTTTGCGGACGCAGGAAACTGACCCCGTCCATGGTCGCGCCGACCACCAGCCCCAGAAACATGCTGACAATATCGACCAATGCCCCGCCGGCGGTGCGACGGAGCCGTTCGGTCGCGGTCACTTCACGAAGCAAATTGCCGAACATCAGCATTCCGATCAACGGCGCGCTCGACGGCACGCCCAATGACGCGACGATACCGCAGACGATGGGAAAGAGAATCACGGCCGTTTTCGATACCGGTTTGGCCTGCGGCATGTCCATTGCGCGTTCTTTATGCGTGGTCAACAGGCGCAATATGGGCGGCTGGATAATCGGCACCAGCGCCATGTAACTGTACGCCGCCACCGCGATCGGGCCGAGTAAATGCGGCGCGAGTTGGGAAGCCAGAAAGATCGACGTCGGCCCGTCGGCTCCGCCGATAATGCCGATCGAGGCGGCCTCTTTTGGCGTAAATCCCAGCAGATAGGCCGCGCACAGCGCCGCGACGATAATACCCAACTGCGCCGCCGCTCCCAGAAGGAATGTGATCGGCCGCCCCAAAAGCGGCCGGAAATCGATCAACGCGCCGATACCGAGAAAAACAATCGGCGGCAGAAGTTCGGTTTTCACACCGGCGTTATAGATCAGCGCAATGATGCCGTTGCCGTCGGCCCCCATATCCGCCAGGGGAAGATTGGCCAGTAGTGTCCCGAAGCCGATCGGAATCAACAACAGCGGTTCGAAATTCTTTTTGATGGCAAGATAGATCAATAATCCCGCCACCGCGAACATCACCCAGTTGCTCCAATGAAGATTGGCAAATCCGGATTGTTCCAGGAGTTTAATCGCCGTATCCATATATTGACCCCTCACGACAGAGTGAGAATCGGTTTGGAGGAGTCAATCTCATCGCCGATCTCGACGTGGATTGCGGATACGGTCCCTCCTATGGGGGCTTTGATATCGTGCTTGGCTTTCATCGCCTCGACCGCCGCCACGACATGCCCCTTCTGGACGGTTTCACCGACCTTCACCATGATATCGACGACTTCCACGAATCCGGCAAAGGTGGAGTGCACCGGGGTGCCGTTGGTCGCGGCCGGAACCGCCGTCGGTGCGGACGCGGGCGCAGGTGACGGTGCACCTGTCGGCTGGGCACCGACCGGCTCGAGCGTGACCGTGAAAGTGCGGGTCATCCCTCCTTCGGCAACCACGCATCGTGTGGTCACCGGGCCGGACGGCACGGCCGAAACAGCCACTGCCGTCGAGTCGGATGTCGCGGCGGGTTTCGGTTCCGCTTTCTTTTTAAAAGGAACGTCTATTTTGGCCTTGCCGGTCAATAAACGAATTCCCTCGTTTAGTTCCATCTTTTTGCCGGGCACCATCGCGGCCAGAACCAAAAACGTATTTTTGTCGTTGACTTCCAGACCGCGTTCTTTCAATGCTTCCTGAGCCGGTCCGATATTTTTCGGCGCGGCATCGAGCGGATCGCCGGTGAACACGTCGAGTTCCAGTTGTTCCGATGCGATTTTGACCACTTGAGGATCGGGCGGCAGGGGTGTTTTACCGTAATACCCCAGGACGGCGCGACCGTATCCGGCATCGATTTTTTTCCACCGACCGTACATGACATTGTTAAAGGCCTGCAACCAGTACTGCTGACTTCCCGGCGTCACACTGGTCCAGGCTCCTCCGGCCTCCACCACCACCGGGAACTCCGCCAACACGTCACTGTACTTATTGAGAATGCCGGCCTTTTCCATCATGTGCACGTTCGGCCCGATCGCGCCGCCGGGCATGGGAAAACCGACCACCCGCGCGTCGGCGGTGGTGGTGGTCGGATTGAAATTGTAATTATCCATCAATTCGTTGAGCATGTCCTCGATAATCGGCATTTTGGTTTCGTCCACATCGAGTGAAAAGCCGGTCCCTTTGAGGGCGTGCGCCATCGACCGCACGTCCGGTTGAACCGTCCCACTGGCCATCGGACGTAC
>CAZVNK010000489.1:0-2251 GCA_964628115.1 uncultured Ignavibacteriaceae bacterium
ATTTAAAAAATTCCAAATATTATGCATAAATTCCAGTATAGATCCTGCATTGAAGCCAAGTTAAAATTCTTGATGACTGATAATACTTAAAATCAAACAAGCTTGCATAAGTCTTTTTTCCACGAATATTCAAGATTTGCCCCTATTTTCCTCATGAGTCATCGGCAGACTTGATAATCATTTAGAATGCTATTATTGTCTGTGGATTTATTTGATCCGTCTGATTCCGTAGTTCCCTCCGACGATTTTGACAATCTGAATTTCAACTCCGTTTCCGACCAGAGTGAAGCTGTCACCCTTAAAAAGGCCGTCAGGATTACTTGAGTACACAAAGTAGATCTCATACCTACCATCGGGGATGTATACTGAATTCCGCCCATTGGGTGGGATATAGAAGTTTGTTCCGTATTGTCCCTTTCGGATACCGGCAGTAACCCCGAAGTCGTTCGGATTCTTCAATCTCACTTCATTCGGACCTCTGAGAATCGACTTGTAGGGGGGAAGAATCGTCTCCGGGTCCTGGGATGCATTGAGAACCTCAGTTGCCCCGACGGATGGATGAATCGGAAAACCCCCAGATTCAGCCTGGTTCGATGTTTGTGGGGAGTCGCCTATATTTGGCTCAACTCCTCCGTGCGTTTTGTCTTTTTTTTCGGCCAACCATTCCTTCCACTTTGCGAAGTCTGTTCCGAAGTCCTGGCCGGTGATCGCTCTAAGTGCTGTTGCATACTTCGATTTCATATAGGAATTGTCAACATACCGTCCAGAGGTGCATGCATCGATCAGTATTGGAGTTGCACGCGGGTCAGGCTTTTTCACTAGCGCGTCTACAATTTCGCTGTCGAGATGCCCGTACTCGGAGGAGAGTCCTGAAATCAGTGCATCAGCCGCTCTGGGATCATCTATTCTCGCAAGCGCCTCAGGAATATTCCATTCATAATTGATCGAAAAATTTTCAGAGAACATCTGGCGCTTTAGAGGTTCGATTGCCTCAGGCGCACCGATTAGGCCTAACGCCTTGATTACAGATTGGCGTAACCAAGGCCTGTCAATTTGCAACAAAGGAGACAGAAGGGGAACGACTTCCGCCTTTTGGGGTCGTGCGATAGAGTAGCAGATCTCGTCGCGCAATTTCCATTCTCTTTTCCGAGTTTCACGCAGCATATCGACTAGGGTTATAGCACCATAGATATCTCGAATTAAATCAAGAAAGGTGGCGACAAAATGTGTGGCATGAGGGGAAGAGTAGCCCTGCGCAGTCGTGGGCAGAAACTTGAAACCACCGGCCATGACAAATGGAGCTCCATTGGGGTCTATGTAATCATTCTCTCCCACAGACCGTAGCGGCATCACGATCTGTTTGAACTCGCGTATGATAGGCGGGCCATTATAACCCTCCACCTTGATGCTTCCAGACACGGCAGCCCCACTATATCGCGTTCCCTTTGAAACGCCGATGTTTGTGCCATATGACCCTAATAAGGCTTCACCTGTTATATTCACTCGTATAGTCGCGTCGTATTCATCGCTTCCTGTCGGGACTACCTCGAAGCCCGCATATCTTCCGGCGCGTGAGATAACATCTTTAAGCGGCAAAGAGACATTTTCTAAGCGGTGCTCTCCAGACAGATAGACCTGTTCCACAAACACACGTACTTTTTTAGCATGTTGGATTGGCGTTAGGTCAAGTGAACTTTGTCCCCCTGCGGCGTACCCGGTTGCGGATAGGGATGCGAACATCAACGCAATCATACCGATTCGTAGCAGCTGTTTACTAAGGGCCATTGTCCAATTCCTTTCGTAATTTACCGTAGACAGACAACATTTGTATTAGACGTATCAATTGCGGCATTATAAGGTATTGATTTTGCGTCTTAAAGGGGAATACAAATCGATTTCGCCATTAAGTACCCTTGAAATGCAATATTAGGCTGCCACCCTAGTATCTTCAAGGCAAAACTGCATATGCCGCCGGTTCGATAAAGTAATTGTCTTTTTGATTACTTGCATCATGAGACACCTGAAAATCGATCAAACACTGTTTTGATTTGCTCTGGTATCGTGAACAAAATCGCGTCAAGAACCTTTGCCATTCGGATAATGATCCTGGAATCCAGACTCATTGACAATTGCATTTCACAGGTTATTATCAGAGCCTCATTTTACGGATTGTTAGGAAATCTGCAAATCCAATGCTTGAATATGAATTATCCCTGTAAAGCTCCAAATCCACCTGCTAACCAAAAAAATA
>CAZVNK010000490.1:0-2240 GCA_964628115.1 uncultured Ignavibacteriaceae bacterium
TTATGCTTTAAAAGAGTTATAATTTACGAACAATTGTAATATTAAACTTAAGAGCCATCGACGGAAACATCGACAGAAACGAACGGTCGTACTCATCGGCTTCGGCGATCATGTAATCGCCGGTTCCCAACGACGCCCCGGAACCTTTGCCGACCACGATACCACCGACGATAACCGTCGGATCGACTCCGGCGTCGGACATGATCCGGCCGATCATCGACGTCGTACTGGTCTTGCCGTGCGTGCCGGCGATACCGACCGAGTATTTCAACCGCATCAACTCGCCGAGCATCTCAGACCGCTTGATAACCGGAATACCGCGACTCTGCGCCTCGACCACTTCCGGATTGTCGAACCCGACCGCCGAAGAAATCACCACCACGTTGGCGGTGCCGATATGGTCGGCGTTATGTCCCTCGTGGACGGTTACGCCCAGCGATTCCAGATGCTCGGTGACTTCGCTGGCGCTGTTGTCCGAACCGGTTACTTTGTAACCGAGATTATGAAGAATTTCCGCAATGCCGGACATGCCGGTTCCGCCGATCCCGACGAAGTGCAGTTCTTTGAATTTGCCGAATATCATTCTTTTGCCTTCAAATTTCGGTAACGCGATGGTTGCACTGTTCACGTCTCACTCTCCGTTATACCGACCAGTTGCATGATCTCGTCGACGATGACATCCGTTGCGGGGCGTTCCCGCCGTTCATGCATGGCCCGCACCGCCTGTTTCATGGTTGCGAATTTGTCACTGTCAAGGATGGCGACCGCCTCCTGCAATAAATCGACTTTGCCCAATTGCTCATCGGAGTACAGCACCGCCGCACCGGCGCGTTCGAACGACTCCGCGTTTTTGCGCTGATGATCGGCAGTCGCGAAAGGAAACGGCACCAGAATCGCGGGAAGCTCGGCCGCCTCCAGTTCCGCCAGCGTTATCGCCCCCGCCCGCGCGATTGCGATATCGGCGGCGGCATAGGCCATTTCCACCCGGTCGGTAATGGCAAAAGCGACGTGGCCTTGCAACCGCTCGCCCGCCAGATCGATCAAATCCTGATATCCCCGATCACCGGTCTGCCAAATCAACTGATAACCGTCGGGAAGATTTTTCAGGCAGTCCAGTATATTCAAATTGATACTCATCGCACCCTGACTTCCCCCCAGGATGAGAATGGTCTTTTTATTTTGATCCAAATCAAAATGGCGAATTCCGTCATCTTTTGACACCGTCCCGATAATTTCCTTGATCGGATTGCCGGTTACGACGATCTCACAGCCGGGTTTGAGATGTGTGCGCGCGTCCTCGAAACCGAGAAACACCTTGTGCGCCTTGATCGCCAACTGCCGTGTGGTCACTCCCGGATAAGAATTCTGCTCCTGTATGACACGCAGACTGTTCAGGGTCGCCGCCGCCAGGAACATCGGCCCCATCACATACCCACCGGTTCCGATGACCACGTCCGGGTGAAAACGTAAAATCATCACCAGCGACTTGAGATACGCCCAGAACAGGAGAAACGGAAACAGCAGGTTACTCAATGACGCCGAGCGCGCCAATCCCCGCACGTTCATCAAGTGCAGAGGATATCCCAGCCGGTCACGCATGCGGTACTCGATTCCGCGTTTCGTCCCGACAAAACGAAAATCTATCTCATACTCCTTTTCCAGACGGGCCTTGAGCCGGTCGGCAATGGCCAGCGCCGGGAACAGATGCCCTCCGGTGCCGCCGCCGGCGAATATGGCGCGGAATGTCTTCATCGAACCATCACTCCCTTGCGCCGCGAAAGATTCAACAACACCGCAACCGAGATAATCGAAATCAACAGCGATGTCCCGCCGTACGATAAAAACGGAAGCGGAATACCCGTTGTCGGCAGAACCGATGTTACCACGCCGACGTTGATAATCACCGCGATAAAAATCGACGCGGTTACGCCCATCCCGAGCAGATACCCGAACCGATCGGGTTGGTACAGCGATATTTTTCGCCCCTGCCAGACAATGATATAAAACAAAACCATAATCGCCGTCAGACCGACAAAGCCGAGTTCCTCGCCGATCGTGGCGAAAATAAAATCGGTGTGCGGATACGGCAGGAAAAACAGCTTCTGTCGCCCGTCGCCAAGCCCCGAGCCGAATATCCCCCCGGCGCCCAGAGTCAATACGGCCTGTTTGACCTGATAACTCCCCGACAGCGGATCATCTATCGCCGCCAGGTAATCGATCAGGCGGGCCTTTTTGTGTCC
>CAZVNK010000491.1:0-2234 GCA_964628115.1 uncultured Ignavibacteriaceae bacterium
TTGCTATGAAAGTCAAAATTCCTGATAGACTTTCATCACTTTTTTGTGTGATGAATCACAACCAGTTGTGGTATCGACAGGAAGTCGAGATGAACGAAACACTGGCACGTCGTCTTGGATTCCGCAAGGTATCCGAGATGAAACTGGAGGTGGCCCGGACAATCAAGGATTACGTGCGCCGGGGCGGATTCATGTTCGCGATGTGTTCGGCCTGCGAGACGATCGATATCGCGCTGGCGGCGGCGGGAGTGGATATCTGCCCGAGTGAATTCGACGGCGATCCGGTCGATGCCGACGCCCAGGAAGCGCTGGATTACTCCCGTTCCCTGGCGTTCGAGAATTTCCGGGTGACGCTCGATCCGTTGTTGTACCGTCACAGCAATATCGACACCTACCCGGATCGGCTGGCGCGGTTTCCCGACGTGTCCTCCGATTATTTTTACCTGTTCGAGTTCGCGGCGAAGTTCGATCCGGTTCCGACCATGCTGGTGCAGAACCACGTCGGGCGAGTCGAGGGTTTCATGGGCCAGACCACGGCTTTTCGCAAGTCGCTGTTGAAGGATTATGTCACGATTCTCGGAGAGGTCACCGGGTTCGACGAGGTGCGCTACGTTCACGGCAATCTCGGGCGCGGGACATTCACGTTTCTGGCCGGGCACGACCCCGAGGATTACCGTCACATGGTGGGCGATCCGCCGACCGATTTGTCCCTGCATAAAAACTCGCCGGGGTACCGGCTGATACGCAACAACGTCCTATTCCCCGCCGCGAAGAAAAAAGAGCGGAAGACGTAAGCGGAAACCAATTCCGACCCCATTTCAGTTTGAGAAATATCAATTCGGAAGAAGGCCATGAAAGGCCTGAGAAGCCAAAAAGAATCCCAATCCTGCCAAAAATCCCATGATAATGATGGATGCCGGATGGACATCCTTGTATCTATTGCCAAGCCGCCTGTGAAATCCCTGCCAGGCGGTCGGAACAACACACAGCATAGCGAGTACGAGTAGAATCCAGGGATTTATGCCCCGGATATATTGGACAAGCGGGTCCTTACATTCGACCAACACGACAAGAATAACGCTAACCAGAAATCCTATTACAAATCCGAAGCATCGTTTACAGATACCCCATTTTGCCTTCAGTTGTGCTTTGCAAATGGGAATCAGCTTTATTATGCCAATAAATCCGTTGGGGCGCGGCATCATGAATAATATCAGCATTAATCCCGCCGTCACTGAAAGCAACGCCAAAACCAACATTATGGTCTTAAAAAGGATTGGGTAATCACGACCGTTTAGCGCGGCGAATACACCACCCGCCCCCATCAAGGCAATGGCCATCTTAATACGAGTTTGTGCGGACATCAATGTATGGGTTACTGACTGAGAATGAAACCTGGATATGATATCCAAATCAGACAATTAATGGGTGCTGTCGTTTTCCTCATCGGATGATGATAATAAACGTCGCACACCGATACATGCCACTCCCCAGAAAGTCAATCCTATAATAACGAGAGGAAAGCTAAAAAAATCGCGAGAGGTCATATACAATCCAAATCCTCCCACCAAAACCGACAAAAAAGCCAATATGACGGACAGGACAGCATCTGTTCTGGCACTGGGCCAAATCGATGTAGAATTGTTCTCACCGGATTTCATACGACCCTCATAATAACTGCCAAACACAATCTTTCCCCTCTTTTACTCCCAATATGTACATTATCGGTCATAGTCGCGATATTTTATACGAAAACAGGATAACCGTGTTCCTCTGTAATAGAAAAAAAACAATCAGGCGATGTTTGTCAAGCGTCAAATAGCACTATTCGCAACCGACCAGTGGTTCCGGGCCGGGCGGCATGCCATAGAGATAGTCAATCAGATACAGAATATCAAGCAGGTTGATGCGACAGTCAGCATCAGCGTCGCCGGTCTTCAACGGATTCGGCGCCGGGCCGGGCGGCATGCCATAGAGATAGTCGATGAGAAAAAGCAGGTCGAGCAGATTGACATTCCAGTCGCCGTTGGCATCGCCGAGTCGCCAGGTGCGAAACGACAGCGTGTTGGTGCTGACGGTCGATCGGCCGGTGTTGTCGGTGGCTTTCACCCGCCACCAGTAGGCGGTATTATACAGCAATCCATCGGTCAATTGATAAGTGATTCGCCGGATACTGTCCCTTTATCTTCAATGTAAGTAAGAGTATATGTATGAAAAATATCGCTTCCCGAGTA
>CAZVNK010000492.1:0-2234 GCA_964628115.1 uncultured Ignavibacteriaceae bacterium
AAGAGGCGATGGAAAAACTGCAGAGGTCGCTGGAGACGGTGGACGTCGAACGGGAGGCCTCGGCGCATTACAACATCGGCAATACCATGTTTCGCATGGAGGATTATCAGGCGGCGATCAAGGCGTACCAGAAATCGTTGGAACTGAATCCTGATGATATGGACGCCAAGTACAATCTCGAACTGGCGCGGATACGTCTCAAAGAACAAATGGAAGCCAATCCGCAACAGAATCAGGACCAGCAACAACAACAGCAGGAACAGCAACAGGAAGAGCAGAAGGACCAGCAGGAACAACCACAGGATCAGAATCAGCAGGAACAGCAACAGGATCAGCAACAGCAGAATCAGCAACAACAACCGCAGGAGATCGACGAGAACGAGATGACCAAAGAGGATGCCGAACGTATCCTGAACGCGCTTCAGGACGATGAGAAGGATATCCAGAAGGAACTTCAGCGTCATCAGGCGCAGGGCGGCTATCAGGGGAATGACTGGTGATGAAACGTCTGTCGGCAGTCATATGTTTCGTGCTGGTCGTGGCCGTCGCGGCGGTCGCTGACGACGTTTCGATCGAGATGTCTCTCAGCAAGGACACGATCGGGCTGAACGATGAAGTCCTGCTGACGGTGATCGTTTCCGGCCCCCGGCAGGATCTGCCGTCGCCGGCTTTGCCGAATCTGTCGATGTTCAATGTCTATTCGCAGGGGACCTCGACCAATATTTCCATCGTCAACGGTCAGGTCGAAGCGTCATTGCGTTATCAGTATTTACTGGAGCCGAAACGCAAGGGCGTTTTCAATATCAGACCGGCCAGTATCGTAAACGGTCATGACCGGTATGAATCCAACGAACTGGTGCTGACGGTGCTCGATCGCGGTTCGGCGGCATCGCCGACGGTCGAGGACGAAGCGGTCGGCGACCAGGGCGACAACAAGGACATTTTCCTGGTTGCGGAAGTGAACAAAAAGAACGCCTATGTCAACGAGCAGGTCACGCTGTCGATCAAGTTTTATCATGCGGTGCGATTGTATTCGCAACCGGAGTACAACTCGCCGCAGACGACCGATTTCTGGACCGATATGATCGAGCCGCAAAAATCGTATTATGAGACGGTCAAGGGACGGCGGTATAAAGTGATCGAGATCAATTCGGCGCTGTTTCCGACCCGGTCGGGCGAGCTGACCATCGGCAAGGCGACGGTGGAAGTGCAGGTCCCGGCAAGTACGCGCCGTCGGCGCGATCCGTTCGGTTCGGCGATTTTCGACATGCTCGGACGAGGCGAATTGAAGACGATTTCCTCGAAACCGATTACGATACAGGTCAAACCGCTTCCGGCGGAAAACAAGCCGGGCGATTTTTCGGGGACGGTCGGGAATTTCACGATCAGCGCAATCCCCGACAAGCGGGCGGTCGATGTCAATCAGCCGGTGACGGTAACGTATAAAATCAGCGGAACCGGAAATATCAAGACGGTCGCGGAACCGGATATCGACGAAATGGATGATTTTCGCATTTACCGGTCGTCGAGCAGTGAAAAGATTTCGAAGGTCAATGATGTTATCGGTGGCACCAAAATTTTCGAAGAGGTGTTTATTCCGCGCCGTGCCGGCAAACTGACCATTCCGGCGGTATCGTTGAATTTCTTCGATCCGGTCAAAAAGCAGTATCGAACGGTCACGACCAAACCGATCGTGCTGACGGTCAGCGAGGCCGCCGACGCCGATTATGCCGATCTTGACTATATGCCAAGTACGCCCGGGCGGGTAATCGATCCGAAGGCCAGGGATATTCTGTATATCAAAACCAGTCCCGGAAAACTGGAGAAGAAACGCCCGTTGCTTCTTTTTTCTCCTTTGTATTTGATTCTCAACGGTTTGCCGGTGTTGCTCCTGGCCGTGGTGGTGATCAATCGCAAACGTCGCGAGAAGCTGGCATCGGATATCGGTTATGCCCGGTCGAGGTCGGCGAAAAAGATGGCCCGGAAACGTCTTGGCGCGGCACAAAAACTGGCCGGAGTAGACAAACCGGCGGAATTTTACGCCGAGATCAGACAAGCGCTGTTTTCCTATGTGGCCGACAAACGCAATATATCGCCGTACGGACTGACCGGGGACGGTTTGCTGGAGATTATGCAGGAGGCCGGCACACCCGGCGAGGTGCTCGATCAGGTGCGCGACATTCTGCGTCGGGCGGATTTTGCCCAATATGCACCCACGCAGGTTTCGGGAGATG
>CAZVNK010000493.1:0-1150 GCA_964628115.1 uncultured Ignavibacteriaceae bacterium
CATGGTGAAAAATAGCCGTGCGATTTCATCGATGCCGGGATTCAGCGATTCCGTACCGCTTAGTTGCACGACCAGTTCGTGCAGATTGTCGTCGCGATACAATTCCGTGACCGTATCGAACATGCCGACCGACCGTCCGCTGAGAGTGACCGAATCAAAAGACGCGGCGGGGAATCCTGAGTATTTCAAGGGAATCGTGATCGATGTCAGATCCTGACTGCTTGAAAGCGTCACCGGCAGTGACGCGGTATGATCGGCGAATCCGGCACTGGATACCAGTGTCAGGGTGTCGGCAAAGACACTGATGAGATTATGTTTGATTCTCTGCAATTGTCCCTCATCGGAGTCGACGACCAGCGTGACGTCGAAACTCCCCGCGTCGGTATAGGTGTGCGTGGGATTGATGTCCGTGGATGAAGCCCCGTCGCCGAAATACCAGACGTGATTGGATGCCGAAGCCAGCGAACTATCGGTGAATTGCACGGTCAGGCTATCGTAGGCGTACAGCGTGTCCGCCGTGAAATTGGCTCCCCAGTTATGGGCGTCGACAAGATTGACAATGCCCCAGCCATAGGTGCTGTCGGGATCGTCGGCGTTGTCGGCGGTCAGCATCAACGCCCGCCGCACCTGTTGCGGGGTGTAGTCCGGATGAGCCTGCAACAGCACCGTCGCGGCTCCCGCGACCAGCGGCGTTGATAAAGAGGTTCCGTTCACATAGCCGTAAGTATTGTCGCCCGTGGCCGTGGCGCATCGGGTGCTGACGCCCATCGCGCACACTTCCGGTTTGATTCGCCCGTCGTAGGTGGGCCCTCGCGACGAGAAACTTGCGATTATTTTGCCGGCGTCGACCGCACCGACCGCAAGAATTTCGAAAGCATCAGCCGGGGCGGTCAGTGAGCCGAATCCCAGCGTGCCTTCGTTGCCCATCGAATTGCAAACCACGATTCCAAGCGCGGTGGCGGTGTTGGCCGCGATGGTAATGGTCGCGGTCTGGCCGTCGAAATCGGAATAAAAATACCAGTCGGAGTATCCCAGCGATGAGGTGATTACGTCCGCCCCGAGTGAGTCGGCCCATTCCATCGCCGCCATCCAGTTATCCTCCTCGATCGGCTGTTCACTGCGCACGTCCTCGGTCTTGGCCAGCAGGAAC
>CAZVNK010000493.1:1160-2231 GCA_964628115.1 uncultured Ignavibacteriaceae bacterium
GTAGGCCGGGCCGATCACCGCTCCGGGCGCGAAGCCCGCCGAGGTCGACCAGATATAGGTGCCGTGATTGTGCTGGGAGGCGTTGTCCTCTTCTTCGTTTTGCGTGTCGCCGTCATCGAAAACAAAATCATGTTCCGCCAGCACCCGGCCGTCGGAAAAGGCCTGCTGGAAGGCATAATGTGATTTACGAAATCCGGTGTCGAGCATGGCGAGTATTACGCCCTCGCCGTCATAACCCAGTTCGTGCATGGATGGAACTTTGATCATATTCATTTGGGCAAAGGCCGGCCCGTAATTGAGCGCGTCCGCCTTCGATTCCTGAAATTCGGGAATGGTTTCCTCGGGTAATACGTTCGGTATTTCAATTCGGCTGAATTTCGCCACCGGATTGATATGGTGCACGAACGGCAGATCGGCAATGGCGCCCAGCTGTTCATCGGTGACGACAAAACTGGCCGCGTTCAGCCAGCGCGAGGTCCGTCGCAGTTCCGCGCCGAGATCAATAATTTTGGCCGTGTATGTCTGCGCGATCGGCAAATCGGCGAAGACCACGTCGCCAATACCGTTCTTGGCGCGGCGTTGAGCGGCATGGTCGGATAGCGTAATCCGATCTGCGGCTCGGGCGAAATCATCAGCGTCGAATACCGCCTTGTCAGTAAAGTAAACCCAGACTTTGAATGACTCGCCGGATTTCTCTGCAAACCAGTCTGCGGCCTTTTCTGAGATTGCATTCTGAGGTTTTTCCAGAACCAGCGCTTCGCTGGTCAGGTGGGCGGGAGTCTTTCCCCATGACACGGTGGGAATGACCGTCATGATAATGAGGAGAGCACAGATGCTATACAGGTATCTCATACTATTCCTTTCTCGGCAAGGGCGGGACATGTTTGAGGCGGTTTCATATCTATAGTATAGTAACATCGGGTTGTCGCATTCGGTTCAATGGGACAACCACTTATGAATATAGGGCATTTCCCATATTTCCGTAACAAAAATGAAACAAATCATTGTTTCCCGATTTCGGCTTTTGTTGTCTGTGTTTTTATAAGACAATATGAGATAAGTGGTTATGCC
>CAZVNK010000494.1:0-218 GCA_964628115.1 uncultured Ignavibacteriaceae bacterium
CCGGCAAACGATTTGGCGCGGAACCGGTGGTAACGTCCAATCTCGGCATGGCATTACTGCCGCAGGCGGGAGTGGCAATCGGCTTGATGATGACGGTTACCGAGTCGTATCCCGAGATGGGGGCGATTATCGGGACGGTCATTTTATCATCGGTCATTGTCTACGAGGGACTCGGGCCGTTTCTTACCAAACTGGCGCTGGGCAAAGCCGGAGAAATA
>CAZVNK010000494.1:331-2230 GCA_964628115.1 uncultured Ignavibacteriaceae bacterium
AAATACATCTTCAGGAATAGCCGGGCGTGACTTTGTGCTTGCCGTCCGATAACGATTTCCCTTTATTTTCATGATTGATTCAATCGAATTGAAATCCGTGTCGTCCGTATTTTTCAAAAGGGAGATCCGATCATGAATATGGTATGCGACATTTTGTCCACCAGTACCAGGTATACTGGTGTCGTCAATGTCCGGGTGCCCGGCATTTACGGTAAAAAAGGCAATCCGTTGCCGAAGCGCATGGCTTTGCTGGTGCGTCCCGCCGCCGTGGCGCTGGGCAGGGTTTATCACGACGTCGCCGCCGAGGGCGGACATCTGTATCTCAGTGATATGTTTCGATCCGCCGCCCAACAGCAAAAGGCGCATGAGGACTGGAAATCGGGGCGTAAGACGGCGTACAGCCCACCGAGTTGCGCCAGTGTGCACGAGGCGGCGCGCGCGATCGATATCGACGCGTTCGATACCGGAATCGGACACAAACGCGTTCGCGAAATACTACGATCCCGAGGATGGACCAATATCGTCACGACTCTGACCGATTTGGAATGCTGGCATTATGAATTCCGGGGACAGAAATGGGAGACCTATCGAAAGCAACATGGCTATCAGGCAATGGCCCGTGCCATGAAACGCGAAATCGGCAACATTGCCGGAATCAGCGCATCCGAAAAATACTCTCAAATGATCCGGGAAGTACAGAAGGCGTTGAATACCCTGATTGCCGCCGGCCTCAAGATCACCGGGGAGTATGATGAGAATACCAAAGCGGCGGTGAAGGCTTTTCAGCATAAGTACCGGTTGCAGGTCGACGGTGTCGCCGGACCGATTACCAGACAGAAAATACAGGAATTACTGACGGGGTAAATTCAGGCGATATTGCCGTTTTGCGTGTCCCGGTCGTGCATCGCGGCCACGACGTTGTATGAGCGCTTGATGGCGTCGTTTAATCCCACTCCGGTATAGGCGTTTCCGGCAAGGTAAAGACCGTCCAGACCGGCGAGGTACTCGTCGATTCGTTTCAGACGTTCGCCATGTCCGATCACATACTGCGGAATGGCGCGTTGCCAGCGGATGACTTTTTTGAATGCCGGTTTCGACTTGATCGAGAGAATGGATGACAGCTCACGGTGAACCAAATCGTTGAGGGCCGACTCGTCGGACGTTACCAGATCGCCGCGCCGGGAGCCGCCGACCATGGTGCGAAGCAGGGCGTATCCATCCGGCGCCTGTTCGGGGAAGATGGTCGAGGTCCAGATCGAACCGAGAATATCCCGGTGTTGATTGTGTGGAACCAGAAAACCGAAACCATCCAGCGAGCGGCCGATTTCTTTGATGTTGTATCCCTGACAGATAACGGCGATATCGGCATAGGGAATCTCATGCAATCGAGTCGCAAGTTCGGAGTGCATATCGCTCAGAATTCCCGCCGCCTGATAGGAGGGAATGGCCAGAATGACGCGGTCGAATGTTTCCGTCGATGAATCGGTGCTGACTGCATATCCGCCGTCCGTGTTTCGCGCAACGGATACGACCGGGGTATTGGTGCGAAGGTTATCGTGCAGGATTGTCTGCCAGTGCTCGATCAGCGTATAAAGCCCGCCGGTGAAACCGGTCAGATGTCCCGACGGCCCGGCGGGGCCCCCCGCTTTGTTATTTTTGCGTTCTTTTTTTATTGCCAGCATGGCCTTTGTCAGACCGCCGTACTGTCGCTCCATTTGCTCCATGCGCGGGAAACAGGACGCCAGCGACAAGGCCCTGGCATCGCCGCCGAACACCCCCGATACCATCGGATCGATCAGCATCTCCGCCGCTTCACGACCGATTCGCCGCGCGCCGAAATCGAAAATGGACTCATCATGGTCAGGCCCGGCTTGAGGAGGGCCTTATCCCGGGACTGAC
>CAZVNK010000495.1:0-2227 GCA_964628115.1 uncultured Ignavibacteriaceae bacterium
CTGAATTCACCGTCAACAATCAGTCCCCACAGACTTTCCATCCCCCCAAATGGGCACCAGGCCTCGAATGATCGCGACCCGTACCCCAGCGCCAGATACAGCACCATCCCCATAATGATAACATACAGCGCATAACGAAGATATCTGGTTTTCATGGCGTGTTTTGCATCCTCCGTTTTGCCGTCAGTATTCGCGGTAATCACCTCTCAGGCGGGTATCGGCCGCGTCACCCCTGTCGTTAATATATCGAATAAAGATACGATATCTCTCTGATCCGTCAAGCGCTAATGCATCTGCCGCCATAAAAAAACGGCCCGCCAATGCGGGCCGCTTCGAAAGACATGTAAAGTCTATTACGGACAGAGGGGTTCGGGCCCCAGGGGACTGCCATAGAGAAAATCTATGAGATACAGCACGTCGAGCAGGTTGACCGCCCCGTCGGCGTTGGCGTCGCCCGCCTCGGACGGATTCGGCGCCGGCCCCTGCGGATCGCCGTACAGAAAGTCAATCACGTACAGCACGTCGAGCAGGTTGACCGCCTCATCGGCGTTGGCGTCGCCGCACACGTAACTTTGGCACTGATACGACAACACTTTAAGATCGTCGATATTCCATCCGCAATAGGCCGCGTCGTAATTGGTCGGCCCCATCAGAAAGCGAATGGACACGGTCGGCTGATCGTCGGCAATCGCTGAAATGTCGAATTCCATTTTATACCAGTCCAGATCGGCCAGCACGCAGGTGTTCTCCCAAATCGTGGTCCAATTCGTTCCGTCGGTGCTAACCGCCACACCGGCATGATCGGCCGACGGATATTCCACTCCCAGCCAGCGATAGAAACTCAGGCGTACGTCGGTCATGCCGGAGCAATCGATGACAGGACTGGTCATGGTCATCTCACCGAGGTTGTTTTCATAAAGGCCATTGAGATTGTAACCGATCACATTTTCACCATTACATCCCGAATTCGGATCGATGCTGAACGGGTCAGATTCCCCCTGTCCGGTGGGTACGCCGCGCTCCCAGAGACCGGTGGCCGTCCAGCCCAAATCGGATTCGAAATCGTCCGCGAACACCGTCACGACTTCATCGATCGCGGTCGCGACGTGCGCTTCGGCGGGATCGGGATAGTACTGCCGTCCGTCGGCCTGCTCTTCGGCGCTGAAATAGTACTCGATCACGTCGCCGCAATCCAGCGCCGGGAGGATCGCGGAATAGGTACCGGACGTCGTTTCGGTCGCGCTTTCGGTTTGCCAGTCGCCACCGTTAATCCGGTAGTGCACCTGCCCGCTTTCGGCTACAAGCACTCCGTTTCCGACGGCAAATGCAGTGAATGTCAGAGAAGTGGTCTGCCCCACCGTCAGCGTATCGGGCATCGGTTCGGGACTGGAGAACGTCAACCCGCCAACCGCTTTGAGCGCTACGGTCGGATCACCGAACAAGGTCGCTTCATAATAGCACCAGCGCATACAACTTTCATTGATGCGATATAGATTGTCCTCCTTCGAATCCTGATTGGCGCGCCCCAGATCGAACTTGGCTTCGGCGGGATCGTACACCGCGTCCCAGAATTCACGATTGAATTTCTGCGAAGGGCCGTCGGTTGAGCTGTTCCCCCAACCATAGCGGGCATTCATCACGGTCGCGAAGGCCCCACCGATGGGATTCTTGACCGTCACGTACTCGGCCCAGCATTCATAGAGATCGAATCCCCCGGCGTTGCATCCCTGCGAGTACAAGAAAAAGTGATCAGCATTAAGCAGATCAAAGAACGCCCCGCTGTTGTCCATCTTGAGGGCGTATTCATAATTGCAATGTCCGTAATGATTGATCAGATGCACGCCGGCGTTGATACGCGAAACCAACTCCGACACCGGCCAGTAATTGTTGCTCCAATCCCTGTCGTACATCTTTTCGATAGCATAAATCGCTGAGGGAATTCCCACCGTCGAGTATCCATGCTCATCCGAACCGTCGATAATCTCATCCGATGAATATCCCCCGTATTCTCCAAGGTCGCCGAACGTGAGATGCTCGCCCAGCATCAGGACGTTATCGAGATATGACGAGGTGCTTTCCAGATACTGAATGGTCTTGTTGACAAACTGATTGACTTCGGTCGTAAATCCGACCGGGGCGCGACCGATAAACACCTCGGCGACCAGGTCGACGTCGCCGCCGCCCTCACCGTCGTTCGGCTCACCCCATTTGGCATCGCCGTCGTGAT
>CAZVNK010000496.1:0-2224 GCA_964628115.1 uncultured Ignavibacteriaceae bacterium
TGGTATAATGATCGTCAATGCGACCGTAATGCCGATCTGGTAGAAAAAGCGGCCGATCATGCCTTTCATGGAGGCAACGGGAATAAACACTGCTGCGACGGACGAGGTCGCGGCCATGACCGCCAGACCCACTTCATCTGTTCCCCGTTGCGCGGCCACGACACGGTCTTCGCCGTTTTCCACATGACGAAATATATTTTCAAGGACGACGATGGCATCGTCAATGACCATGCCGACGGCGAGCGACATGGCAAGCATGGTCATGTTGTTGACGGTGAATCCCAGGGCATTCATCAAAACGAAGCCATTCCTGAGAAAAAAGTACATGATGAGTGCCGTCAGGAGCACACCGAAAATGATGTCAAATTGTACGCCGCCCATGGACTCCTTGATGAAATTGGAGGAATCGTGGGCAATTGCTATCTCGATTCCCTCCGGTACATTTTTCTGGATCTCGGCAAGTCTTTGCTTTACTTTATCCGCAACCTCCGTGGTGTTGGTGCCTGATTGCTTTTTCACACCCAGTCCGACGGAGGGCTTCCCGTTGAACCTGATAATGCTTCTGAGGTCTTCAAACCCGTCGGTAACGATGCCCACGTCTTTGAGCGTAATAGTCGATCCTTGTCGTTCTGCGACGACAAGGTTATTCAGTCCCTCGACCGACGTATATTCACCCTTGACTTTGACGGAGTATTCCGTTTTGCCGGCCTCGATCCGGCCGCCGGGGAGCTCCACGTGATTCTGTTTAATCGCCCGCACGACGTCCTGGGCGGTCAGGGATCTCGATTCCAGCTTTTCCGGGTCAATCCAGACGCGGATCTCCCGCTCGCGAAGCCCGCCGGTCTGAATATTGCCGACGCCGCTGATCGACTGCAGCCGTTCCTTGAGCACTTTGTCCGCATAATATGAGAGCGTGCCGTAATCGACCGTTCCAGACACGGCAATCCACATGATCGCATTGGCCGCGAGATCGACCTTGTCGACAATCGGCTTTTCTACATCATCCGGCAGATCTCTTTCGGCGAGGTTGACCTTGGCCCGGACTTCCTGGGCAGCCACATCGACGTCTTTTTTAAGCTCGAACTCGATCGTCACGAGCGAAATACCTTCGAAACTCTGCGATGTCAGGTTTTTGGTGCTGCCGATGGTGTTGATCTGGGCTTCCAGGACGTCTGTCACATCCGAATCGATAACCTCGGGGCTTGCGCCCTTCAATATCGTTTTTACGGTGACCACCGGGAAATCGACTTCGGGGAACAAATCTATCCCCATGCTTGTAAACGCGAGCCATCCGAAGATGATAATGGCGGCCATGACGGTCAGGGTCGTGACGGGTCGACGTATGGAAACATCTGAAATAAGCATAGTATCGTACCTTTAGGAATTTTCTTTTTCCAATGCCAGGATGCCTGCAGCTTTCCTGAGATTGAGCTGGGCGATGGTATGTTCGTACAAGCTGCGATAGTATAAAAGCTGGGCCTGGGTCAAGGCGGCTCGGGCATCGAGGACGGATACCTGGTCGAGGGTCCCTTCCCGGTATCCCACCTCGGCCAGCCGGAGTCCTTCCTCGGCCTGTGTCATCGTCAATCGTTGCACCTCGACCAGTTCGGTGGCATCCCGCAGGCTGAGGACGGCATTTTTTATTTCAAGAATGACATTTTCCCGGGCATCGATAAGTCCGATGTTCCGTTGTTTGAGGGTGGAGCGTTCCTGCGCTACTTTCCCCTCGCGTTTCAGTCCGTCAAAAATCGGAAGATTTATAATAATGCCGGCGCTCCAGGCGTCATCCCATTCATTCTTCTTGTCGTAATAGGGGTCCGGCTTTTCGAGTGAGTGATTGTAAAATGCACTGATCTGAGGGTAGTATTTGCTGTATGCCTTAGTGACGGCTTCTTCCTGGAGTTTGACAGTCAATTCCGCCGCCGCAAGGTCGGGCCGGTTCAGGAATGCCGTTCGACTTTCCTCTTCCTCTCTGACTGTAAGCGGTGTGTAATCAAGTCGCTCGGTCAGCTCGATCCGGCTTTCCTGTGAAAGACCGATAATGTTGAGAAGACCCGTATTCGCGAGTTTGAGCCTGTTCTGAAAGGCGATCATTTCGGCCTGGGCGTTCGACAGCTCAACCTGCGATCGCAGCACGTTGAAGTCGGAGGCGGTACCGAACCTGCGCTTGATCTGCACGTCCTTCAGGTGGGCGTCGGCAAGCTCCGCATAGGTCTTCGTGACG
>CAZVNK010000497.1:0-2220 GCA_964628115.1 uncultured Ignavibacteriaceae bacterium
CCACAGGGGGCTAAGAAACACTGGGTGGATGGACGAAGCGCTAAAGAAACAGCAAAAGCATGGCTTGCTGGTTTACCTCAGGAAATCCAGGCTCTACTAGCGCAACACAGCGATTTTCGGAATGTGGCGTTCGACACAGTTGAACCTGAGGCTTTGATACCGTTCGATAACCATGGGAATCCAAGGCACGCCGACCTAGCAATTCTTGCTCATGATGAGTACGGAGAGATAGCGATTACAGTTGAGGCTAAGGCTGATGAGGAATTTGATTTATTAGTTTCAAGCAAGTTCTCTCAGGCCCTTGAATACGGAATAGAAAATCCTCGTTCTCGAGCCATTAATCGAATTCGAGACCTTTCCTTATCCCTCTTTGGAAAGAAGCAGAAAGGTGAAGCCCGTATAGTTTCTCTTCGCTACCAGCTTCTCACCTCAGTTGCTGGAACATTGAAGTATGCTGAAGAACATGGGATCAAAAGGGCAGTTCTTATTGTCCATGAGTTTGTTACTGCAAAGACTTCTCAGAGAAAACTCGACAGGAACCGTCTTGATTCATTCGGTTTGCCTTCGTGAATGGCCGAGAAAACGTCCAGAATCGCTTTGGCCTGTCCCTCGGCGACCGCCATCTGGCGGTATTTCTCGGCGTCGGCCTTCTTGACCACGGCCTCGGCCTGCCCTTCGGCTTCGAGAATGGCGGAGCGCTTGCCTCCCTCGGCAACCGTGATCGCGGCCTGCTTTTGGCCCTCGGCTTCCAAAATCGCGGCGCGCTTGTCACGCTCAGCTTTCATCTGACGACTCATCGCCTCGGTGATATCGACCGGCGGGTCGATTCGCTGGATTTCCACCCGGTTGACTTTGACCCCCCATTTGTCCGTGGCGGTGTCGAGCACATCGCGAAGCTGGGCGTTGATCACGTCGCGCGACGACAGCGACTGGTCGAGTTCCATCTCGCCGATCACGTTACGAAGGTTGGTCTGCGCCAGCTTGCTCGAAGCCAGAATGTAGTTCGAAATTTCGTATTTGGCCCGCACCGGATCGGTGATCTGGCAGTACACGATACAGTCGACTTCGACATTGACATTGTCCTTGGTGATCACCATCTGCGGCGGCACGTCGAGTACGATTTCCCGCATATCGACTTTCATCACCGTGTCGAAAAACGGCATGATCAAATTCAGTCCGGAATCGAGCGTCCGCTGATATCGTCCGAGCCGTTCCACCAGTCCCTTTTCATAGGGACGGATAATGCGTATGGACATCCCGCCGATGATGAAGGCGAACACCACCACTACCGCTACGAATATATAAGCTTCCATGAGTTACCTCTCTTTCCTGTACGTATGATACATCACAAACGGTTATTCTTCGAGTTTGACTACGTGCAGTCTGGCGCCGAGTATTTTCAATACTTTAATCTTGGCTCCCTCATCGATGGCAGTATCGGACGTGGCCTGCCAGACCTGCCCGTCGACCCGCACCTGCCCGATATCGAGCGCGGGATCGATCTTTTTGACCACCAGTCCGGGACGATCCACCATCGCGTCGACATTGGTTTTCTGCGGAGATTCCTTGGTGATCTTTTTGGCCAGCGGACGGGTCAGGGGAACCAGGATAATCGAAATGCCGGCAAACACGCCGATCTGCACCAGATACGACGGGGTCAGGCATGACGTGACAGCCGCACCGATACCGCCGATAACGAAACAGGCAAACACCAAAGTCGGAGTGGCGATTTCAATAATCAGAAATATGAATGCCGCCGCAAGCCAGATCCAGAACAGCGTAGGCATGAGACTCTCCTTTCATTAGCGGGGCGTGCCCCGTCGAACCACATAAAGTGTTATGTATATATTGATGGTCCGTGATACATTCACATCATATACCGAACAACCGATATCGCTATTCAAAAAAAACGTTCACGCCCAACAAAAACCGTATAAGTGTCTGTTTGTCAACAAGAAACTACGTGCCACCCCTTACGGTGGAATAACACCAAAAATCATTACGAGGAACAAACGCGACAAAGCAATCTCATTTGCCTATTATTGCATCATGCAAACGTCCGAGATTGCTTCGCTACGCTCGCAATGACGATAGTCGTGGTGTTGTCTTGTTAAAAGGCGCTGGATCTGTCATTGCGAGGAGCGATAGCGACGAAGCAATCTCATTTGCCTATTATTGCATCATGTAAACGTCCGAGATTGCTTCGCTACGCTCGCAATG
>CAZVNK010000498.1:0-2217 GCA_964628115.1 uncultured Ignavibacteriaceae bacterium
AGATCGACATTGACCAGCCCGTTTTCGCCGGCCAGCAACGCCAGCTTTTTGAGTTCGTTTTCCAACTCGCGGACATTCCCCGGCCAGTCGAACGCCACCAGCCGACGGAGCGCCTCCGGGGCGAATTTTACACGGTCATTCGCGAAATGACCGATTAGCAGCGGGATATCCTCGCGCCTGTCGCGCAACGGGGGGATAATGAAACAGAGAGCGGTCAAACGATAATACAAATCCTGGCGGAACCGGCCCCCCTCCATCTCAACCTTCAAATCCTTGTTGGTGGCCGAAATAATCCGCACATCCACCTTCATCGGTTTGGTATCGCCGAGACGAACGATTTCTTTTTCTTCGAGAATGCGTAGCACCTTGGCCTGGATGGATAAGGGCATATCGGCGATTTCATCGAGGAAAAACGTCCCGCCGTCGGCCTCTTCGAACAAACCGACTTTGTCGCGATCGGCGCCAGTAAAGGCGCCCCGCCTATGTCCGAATAATTCGGACTCCAGAAGCGTCTCCGGCAGAGCGGCGCAATTAACCGATATAAACCGTTTCTCTTTGCGATTGGAATTATAATGAATGGTCTTGGCCAGCAAATCCTTGCCGGATCCGGTTTCGCCCTCGATGGCGATCGAAATATTTGAATTGACTACCTGCTGAACCCGCGCCAGCATTTCCAGCATCTCTTTGTTCTGTGTTATGACGTTGGGAAATGCGGTTTCTTCCATCAACTGCGCCTTGAGACGCTTGTTATCCTCTTCCAGAAGGAATTTATCGTATTCGGCCAGTTTCAGCGAAATCAAATCGGCGAAACCGACCGCGAAATTGAGTTCTTTCTGTCCGAACGGGCTGAAATCACCGTTGGATGAGAGACGGTCGAGATAAACATACCCGCAGATTTCCTTGCCCAGAAACAGCGGGACGACAATCACACTGGAGACGACATTGCCGCTGTGCCCGTGAAGCAGATCATTGATAAACGGATCCCGGCGGCTGTCGAGAATCAGCGTCGGCTGATCCTGATTGAACTCCTCACCCAGTAACTCATTGAACTGCTGGACGAATTTAAGTTTCTGGTGCTGCGAAAGATTCATGGTCGTCACCGCCTGCTGGGCGTTGGAACCGGCGTTGTAAATAATCACCCGATGCGCCCTGGTTCTTTTACCTAGAATATCGATAATTTCCTGAATCTGCCCCGATTTGAGATTGGAATATTCGGAATCGCTGAAATAATTGCCGAATATCTTAAACTCATTTTCGTGGGACATCGAGGCCTGCACCGCCTGTTTCGAAAGCTCGTTTTTAAATGCGGTTATACTCCGGACCTTCGCTTTCTCGGAGATATTCGAGAATATTTTTTCGCTTTCGAGGAGGTACTTGAAACCGGCCGAAATCCGCGTCGTCTGGCAGCAGAACACCGCCTGCCGGAAACGAATCTCACCCGACCAGTAGAACAATTTCAGCTTGTTGAAGAAGCGGAAAGCTTCTTCATAAATTTTGTCGAGGCGCCCGATTCTAATGTTGCCGCATTGGGTATAGATATCGGTCGTAGGCAGAAGCTACCGGGCGATATCGTCTGGATCGCCGCCCTCGCGCAAAATCTCGATGCCGTTCTGGACATAGTCGATGGCGGCGTCATAATTTTCGCGCGCGGCGAAAACCTCGGCGATAATGATCCGGCTCAAACCGATTTCGCTCTTCTCGCCGATTTTCGTGGCGATATCGAGCGCCTTCTGGGCCAGTTTCAGGGCATCGTCAAGGTTATCGAGCGACAGATCGACCTGCGCCAAACGGCGGTTGATTTGCGACCCCAGGGCCGATTCCGGGCCCAGTTCCCGGGCCATACCGAGCGCTTTGGTCAAAATCCGTCTGGCCTGAACGATGTCGCCTGTTTCGAGCGCCAGCTCCCCTTCATACTCATACATGATAGCTTCATCACGGGGAGCCCCGATTTCTTTGATAATCATCGAGGCCGAACGGAATTCCCTCGATGCATCGTTGAATTTTCGTTGCCTGGTGTAAAGAAAACCGAGCGACAGGTGTTTTTCGCCGATCGAACGCTTCAGGCCGAGTGTCTCGGCCAGTCTCAATGATGTCCGTAAATTTTCCTCGGCCGACGTCCAATCGCCATTGAGAATTTCGATTCTGGCGAGGTTACCAACCGCTTCGGTAAGGCGGATATTATCGCCCTTGGAACATTCGATGGCCTCATTAATAGTC
>CAZVNK010000499.1:0-2217 GCA_964628115.1 uncultured Ignavibacteriaceae bacterium
ACGAAACTTAATCAAACCATAAAAAACCCAAATAAACAACAAACATTTCTTTAGCTTGTTCATTTAAATGTTTTGCTGATACAAATATAGAAAAAACTTTTATAGATTAAAAGTAATAGTGACTGTTTATCAGATTGTTGAAAAAAGCAAAAATGATAAGATTAATATTCTCCTTTTCATGACAAAAGCTAAGATTTGTTTTTGGGGGTGATATATTTTATCTCCTCTGAATCTTCCTGAAGTGGTATGAAACTATCTTCCTCAGGGATCGGGTAAAGTATTGGTTTCTTCTTAGTACATTTTTCCCCAGCAGCTACTTCTTCCGCAGATAACCCAGAATTATTCTTTAACAACTTAGATTTTATCATGATTAAGTGACTATTTGTTCCCAGTTTACACCGATTTGTTTTCCTTAAGGAATGATAATTGGATATTCTTTTTTAATTATTGATTTTAGCAACCTAAATCGCTTGTTTAAGCCTGCATTGTCACGTGGACACGCGAGCGGAACTGAAGGACTACGATCCAGCCTTGGCGAAGCTCTGTGCCGAGGTGCTCGGCGACGGGCCCTGGCGTTATCGCAAACCGATGGCACGCGATGCCGCCGGACGGGCCCATCTGACCGGCTGGGACCCGGCCCATGCGCCGCACTTTCGCTGGCGGCAGGCACCGCTGACGGATAAGCCCCGCGTGCTGGTCCAGACCGCCCTCGGCGATATCGAGATGGAATTGGATGCGCGCAAGGCGCCGGCGACGACGGAGAACTTCCTGCGTTACGTTCGAGAAGGTTTCTATAGCGACGGTGTATTCTTTCGTACCGTCACGGCGTCGAACCAGCCCGACAACCCCGTCAAGATCGCCGTGATCCAGGCCCAGGCCGATCCGAATCGAGAAGCCGAAGCCTTTGCCGCGATCGCCATCGAACGGACGCGGGATACCGGACTTCGCCATCGCGACGGCACGATCTCCATGGCGCGGGAGGGACCGGATACTGCAACGCACCATTTCTTCATTTGCATCGGCGATCAGCCGGAGCTGGACTTCGGCGGGGCACGCAATCCCGACGGCCAGGGGTTTGCCGCCTTCGGCCGCGTCGTCAAGGGTATGGACATTGTGCAGAAGATTCACGAATCGCCCGCCCAGGGACAACAACTGACGCCCCCGGTCCGCATCCAGCGGGCCGTGCGGCGGCACTGAGCAAGTAATGATGGAGGTATCATGAAATTCAGTCACATGTCACGTCGCACGTTCGTCAAATCGCTCGGCCTGGCCGCGATGGCCGCTGCGTTGCCGCTCAAGCTGCGGGCCGCGAGTCGCAAACAGCCGAACATCGTCCTCATCTACGCCGACGATCTGGGCTATGGCGACGTTGGTTGTTATGGTGCCACCAAAGTCAAGACTCCGAATATCGACAAGCTAGCCGGCCTGTGGCTGCGGTTCACCAACGCCCATTCCCCGTCGGCGACGTGTACCCCCTCACGCTATTCGTTAATGACCGGTGAGTATGCCTGGCGCCGCAAAGGCACGGGCATCGCCCGAGGTGACGCCCGGCTGATCGTTGGGCCGGACCGGACGACGTTGCCTTCGATGCTGCAACAGGCCGGCTACAAAACCGGCATCTTCGGAAAGTGGCACCTCGGCACGCTTTCCCGCGAAAAGGGCGATCAAAAGCGATGGGGGGCTTTCTCGAACGATCCCGTTCGCTATTATTGTCCCCCCTGGGAGCGCGACGTGGACGTCGCGTTCGTAACCGAATCGAAAGTTCCCACCTGGGACCCGCTCGTCGATCCCGGTTCTCCAAAGAAAAACGCCGCCGCGAAGAACTCGACCAAAGGCCAGCGCTATGGCAACGATTATTTCACCGGCGAAGGCCAAACCGTGACGGAGAACACGAAAGGCGACGATGCGCGTGTCATCATGGATCGCGCGCTTCCGTTTATCCAAAACGCGGCTCGAGAGAAAACGCCTTTCCTGGCCGTCCTCGGGTTCCATACGCCGCATTCGCCCATTGTCGGCGGAGAGAAGTATCGCGCGGTGTACAAGGACCGTCCCGAAAACGAGCAGCACTACTACGCTTGCCTGACGGCCATGGACGAACAGGTGGGGCGGCTTCGCAAGGAACTCGACCGTTTGGAAATCGCCGAGAACACCATGCTCTGGTTCTGCTCGGACAACGGTCCGGCGCGTCAAGGCTCTCCTCGGCATGTAGGCTCCGCC
>CAZVNK010000500.1:0-2206 GCA_964628115.1 uncultured Ignavibacteriaceae bacterium
GGACGCTGGGGTGTCGATTCCACCGGTCAGGGAATTTTCTACGGTCGCTGGATGTCCAAAGACGGTTTTCTGCTGGGACATCTTCAGGGAACCTGGGGGCCTGAGATGGTCGATAGTGTCATGATGCCTGTATTCTACGGCAAGTATATCGACGTCACCGGTCAGTTTCAGGGATTGATCAGGGGGATTTACACTCCGCACCCGAATTTTCACGCCAACGGCAACGCCTTCCGGCACGCCGGCGGCGAATTCCTCGGATATTTCTACGATGCCGACGGCAATATTCAGGGAATTCTCAAAGGACGGTACAAACTGCCGAGAGCCAATACCGACAACAAACAGGGATATTTCGCCGGGCGTTGGAAAAGCTATTGCCCGGAGTATATCTCCGAAAATGACGGCCTGGATGACTGATCCGGGTAGTCTCTCTACACATACTTTACTCTATAGATCAGGCCGGGCTTCAACCCGGCCTTAATTTTAGCCCGATTTCGCATACCCGTTTTTACGTTGTGTTTTATGATGCCGTGTTATAAATAGCTGACTGAACATATAAGCCCACGGGAAATGGGGCATGTTGAAAAAAGGCCATATGTCATCGCGAGCGAATCCGCCGTACGGCGGATGCAGGGTGGCGATCTCATGGTGTTGTATACAGGAAGAGATTGCCGTGTCGTTCTCGGCAAACCTCGAACTCCTCGCAATGACATTATGACCCCACCCGAGGCGGTGCGATTCTGATTACGCAACCGGACGATGCAATATGATGGGGGAGACAATATGACATGCAAGCCGGCGTTGGTGGTAGGCGCGCGACCGAATTTCATGAAGGCCGCGCCTTTGATAAAAGAACTGCGTAGATTCCAGGATCGGTTCACGCCGATTTTGATCCATACCGGGCAACATTACGATCACAAGCTGTCAAAGCTCTTTTTCGATGAACTCAATATGCCCCGTCCGGACGTGTATCTTGGGGTTGGATCGGGTTCCCATGCCGCGCAAACCGCCAAAATCATGATGGCGCTGGAAAAAACGTTTCTGGAAGAGCGTCCCGATATGGTGATCGTGTTCGGTGATGTCAATTCCACGCTCGCCGCTTCGGTAGTGGTATCCAAATTGTGCATCCCGCTAGCGCATGTCGAGGCCGGACTGCGCTCGTTTGACAACGCCATGCCGGAGGAAATCAACCGTATCGTTACCGACCGCCTGTCCGATTACCTGTTCGTGAGTGAAAAATCCGGACTGGTCAATCTCAAGCAGGAGGGAACCTCCGAAAGCAAAATCTTTTTTGTCGGCAATATCATGATCGATTCACTGGCCGGAAATCTGGAAAAGGCCCGGCAGTCCGATATTCTCGACCGGCTGGGGTTGAAGCCCCGCAACTATGTCGCCATGACCATGCATCGTCCGGCCAATGTCGACAGCCCCGAACTTCTCGGAAGTATTCTCGATACCGTGCGAACCATCGGACAAAAGCTTCCGGTCGTGTTTCCCTGTCATCCCCGCACCCGAAAAATGATCGAGGAAAACAATCTGGCCGAAATCGATGATAACACTTCATTGCGTATTCTCAATCCGTTGGGGTATTTGGAATTTCTCCGTCTGCAGTCCGAAGCGAAATTCGTCCTGACCGATTCCGGCGGCATTCAGGAAGAGACCACCTATTTGCGCATTCCCTGCCTGACGGTTCGGGAAAACACCGAACGCCCCTCCACGGTGGACATCGGCAGTAATATTATCACCGGCACCGATTCCGGGAAAA
Source organism: uncultured Ignavibacteriaceae bacterium (assembly GCA_964628115.1). Lineage (GTDB taxonomy): Bacteria > Zixibacteria > MSB-5A5 > GN15 > PGXB01 > JAFGAL01. Next base: position 1,763 of record CAZVNK010000500.1, read on the forward strand.
TACTCGAGGCCGCCGAAAACATTCTGGCGGGCAACGGTAAATCCGGTGACATTCCCGATCTCTGGGACGGGCATACCGCCGAACGCATCGTGGAAATCCTGAAAAAACTGACTTTGTAGCTTTTACTGCCAGATCTCGTCGACCAGTTGCAGGCCGACATCGGTGGTGAAATGATACGGATCGGTGAAATCGGCGCGGTTTTCCGTGATCGGATTGCCGTAATTGAAGTCATGCGTTTCGACCAGTCGATGAATATCTTCTTTGAACCGGGCGTATTCCTCGTCCAGTCCCAGTTCAGAATACCGATTGATCAAGTCAACATGTTCGGGGAAAATGATCACACTGACCGTAATCCCCTTTTTATCGCAATATGAGACAATTTCCGAAAGTCGCTGATAATAATCATCGGGATATGTATATCGTTCGAACTGGCTTTGGGCAGTC
>CAZVNK010000501.1:0-2199 GCA_964628115.1 uncultured Ignavibacteriaceae bacterium
CGAGGCCGTCCGAAAATTGTTAATTTCATGACTTTTTATGCATCAATCTTGTTTTGCGTGTTGGGAATCGTTTGGCGGTTAATTAAGATTCTCGGAGCGCCTCCCGCGCCTTACTCGCTCAAGATCTATCCTTCCACAAAGTCGCCGGGGCTGAGCGCCTTGAACGATACGTTTGCCATGCCGCAATTGATTCAAAAATTCTATGCGATTCGCGATAATCGCGCGATAAAAATCGGTATGGTCGCCTCGACCTTTTTTGCAATTCTGATCGGCGGTATCGGGTATTTCACCGGGGCCACCACGAGATTTTTTCTGTCTCCCGAGAATGCCCCTTCGGCTTTTGTCGACGGCGCACCTGTCTTCGATGCCCTGATGCCGGAACTGCTGGTCAATATAATCCCTGAAATGCTGTCGATCTTGATTTTACTGCTGATTCTGTCGGCGTCGATGTCCACGTTGGCGGCGTTGGTGCTGATATCAAGTTCATCGATCGCCAAAGACGTCTACGCCGGATTTATCAATCCCGGCGTATCCGACAAGAAATTGACCCTGTTGATGCGTGTGCTCAGCGCTTTCTTCGTACTCGTTTCGGTTATCATCGCCTTCTATCGCCCGTCAACGATTGTGGCGATTCTGGGAATATCCTGGGGCGCGATCGGATCGGTGTTTCTGGGGCCGTTTATCTGGGGATTGTCCTCCAAACGGGTCAACAAGGTCGGCGCGATTGCCTCATCGGTGCTGGGGCTGGCCGTCTGTCTGGTATTGTATGGTATGGATATGCCGTCGCCACAGGCGGGAACGATCGGGATGATTATTTCCTTGGTCGTCAATCCCGTTTTCAGTATCTTTTTCAAACAGAACGTGCCAATACGATGAGATGGAACCGACTCGCATATCATGAATGTGGAACAATCATCTGATACGCATACCACCGGGGGAGCCGACCGGGCGCGCGCCGTTCAGCGCGTAACCGCGTGGGGATTGGTGGTCAATCTTCTGCTGTCGGCGATGAAATTCATTCTCGGCGTCTTCGGTAGCAGTCAGGCGCTGGTTGCCGACGGCGTTCACAGTTTGTCCGATTCCGTCACCGACGTGGTGGTTATCGTCGGTGCGAAGTATTGGTCGGCGCCCGCCGATGCCGAACATCCATACGGCCACGGTCGTATCGAAACCCTGATTACGCTTCTTATCGGTGCGGTTTTGGCCACGGTCGGTATCGGGCTGGTCTACCGGGCGCTGTCGACTTTGAACACGCCGCATCAGGTCGCGCCCGGATGGATTGTCTTTGCCGCCGCGTGTGTGTCAATGGTCAGCAAGGAGGCGTTGTATCGCTGGACAATCGACGTCAGCAGGAAAATCGGCTCGACCGCATTGTCCGCCAACGCCTGGCATCACCGCTCGGACGGTTTCAGTTCACTTCCCGTAGCAATTGCGGTGGTGGGAACCAAACTTCGCCCGGACTGGTTTTTTCTCGATCATATCGGCGCGATTGTCGTGTCACTTTTGATTTTGCAGGCGGCCTGGAAAATTCTCTGGCCGGCGTTAAACCAGTTAACCGATATCGGCGTCAGTCGCGAGGAACGCACGCGTCTGCACGATCTGGTGATGAATACTCATGGCGTTCGCGAAGTGCATGCGATTCGATCTCGCCATATCGGTTCGGGCGTTCAGGTCGATTTGCACGTGCTGGTCGATCCGAAAATCACGGTTCACGCGGGGCATGAGATCGCCCGTGACGTCAAGTATCGTCTGATCGACGACGTGCCCGACGTGGTCGACGTATTGGTGCATATCGAACCGTTCGAAGAAGATTTCAGCAGACAATCCGAGTAAGATAAAGTCGGCAAAGGCCGGAATCAGGCTGATGTCACTGTTTTTCGTGCACGCGCGATTTGCGTGAGCCGCTCGGCGATACGTGCCGGGGGCAGGGACTGATCGGACAGGCCGGCCTTGACGATTTCCGCCGGCATGCCGTAGACCGCACAACTGGCCTGATCCTGGGTGATACAATAGCAGTCCTTGTGCGCTTTCAGAGCACGCACTCCCGCGAGACCATCTGCACCCATCCCGGTCAATACGACTGCGAGAATTCCACCTTGAATTGTCTTGACCAGCGAGTTGAACATCACATCCACCGCCGGTTTGCATCCGTGAACCGGAGCGGTATCGACCGATCGGGTGACATAATTGCGCCCGGGC
>CAZVNK010000502.1:0-2178 GCA_964628115.1 uncultured Ignavibacteriaceae bacterium
GGCCAGAAAGCCGCCAAGGGATCGGAACTGTCTGCGACCATATCGTTTTTCGAAAATAACAAAGCCGCATATCGGATGACCGATCCCGCCGGCGAATTGAACGTCGTCCGCATCGACGATGACAATCTCGGCATGAAGCACGTTCGCCTGCAACAGCAGTACCGGGGATTGCGGGTTATCGGCGGCGATTTGATTTCGCATTTTACCGCCGAGGGCGATCTGGAAACGGTTAACGGATATTATCACCCCGGATTGGAACTTGATATCACGCCGTCCCAATCTGCCCAGAGCGCGATGCAAATCGCGGCGGATGACTTGAAAAGCTTTTTCGGATCGGCCGATCCGAACGACCCGGAACTGGTGGTTTTTCCGCACGAAGGCTACGATTATCTGTGCTGGCGGCTTTTCCTGCTGTCCGACAGTCCCCCGGGACGTTGGGAGTATTTCATCGATGCCAAAACCGGTGACGTGATATTCAAAGCCAATCGCATTATGGAAGCCGATGTCTGGGGAACCGGCGTCGGCGTTATGGGCGACACCCGCGACGCGCTCGATATCTGGTACGAGAGCGGCACGTATTACATGATCGATTACACTCGCCAGTTGAACAACAACGTTCACGGGCACAAGGGATATATGCCCGACGGCAATTACATCCAAACCAATATCGCCGGTTCGTCTCTTCCCGGTTCGGTAGCCACCGACGCCGATAATGTCTGGGATAATTCCACCACCCAGTCACCGGCAGTCGACGGTCATATGTATACCGGCCTTATTTACGATTGGATGGTGAACCATCTTGATCGCAACGGCTATGACGACAACGGCGCCTCGATGCTCACCATTGTCAATTACAGCGGCGATGGCGATAACAACGCTTATTGGGACGGCAGTCGTATCGTGATCTGGAGTTGGGGAACCGGCTGGCGTTCGCTGGCGGCCTGTCCCGATGTCATAGCCCACGAATGGGGTCATGCCGTTACCGAGTACTCATCCAATCTGGCATATCAACTGGAATCGGGAGCATTGAACGAAGCATACTCCGACATACAAGGATCGGCTTTCGAGTGGATGCACGATTCGCTGGATACGCCCGATTGGGATGTGGGTGAAAACGGCCGCGAGTCCGGAATCGGTTTCCGATCCATGTCCGATCCTCATTCCGCCGGTGATCCGGATTATTACGGCACGTCCGATCCCTACTGGATCGACGTCGAGGGATGCTCGCCTTCGTATTACAACGACTATTGTGGCGTGCACACCAACTGCGGCGTGGGCAATAAATGGTTTTACCTCCTGTCCGACGGCGGTGAGCATCACGGTATCACCGTTACCGGTATCGACGTGGAAAACGCCATTCTGATCGCGTATCGCGCCAATGCCTATTACTGGACATCGTCCAGCGACTATGAAAACGGCGCGCTGGGAACCATCTCGGCGGCCAATGATCTCGATCCAACCGGAGCCTGGGCGCTTCAAGCCGCCAATGCCTGGAACGCGGTCGGCGTCAACACGCCCGGCCCGTCGCTGGTGTTTGATTATCCCGACGGCGTCCCGTCAGTGCTAACGCCGAATCAGGCCGAAACCTTCACGGTCGACGTCTCCGGCATTCTGGGCGGCACACCTGAAGCGGGAACCGAATTGTTGTACTATGCCGTCGACGGCGGCGCATATACCAGTATCGCCCTGAGCGAACTTACCGGCAGTCAGTACGAGGCGACACTACCGGCTATCAGTTGCAATTCGATTGTGTCGTTCTACGTGGCCGTCGATGAACAATCATCGGGAATGACCTACTACGATCCCGATCCAGCCCAGCCCAACAGCGCCATTTCGGCAACTGAGGTCGATGAGGTTCTGGCCGACAACTGCGAACTCGATCTCGGCTGGACGGTGAGCGGCTCCGTTTCCGACGGCGCGTGGAATCGCGGCATCCCTGCCGGAGGCGGCGAACGCGGCGATCCCCCGACCGATTATGACGGTTCCGGACAATGTTATTTGACCGATAATGTCTACGGAAACTCCGGCGTCGACGAAGGAACCACGTATCTGAATTCACCGACATTCGATGCCACCAACGGCGCCTGCCGGATCAGCTATGCTCGCTGGTATTCCAATGATTTCGGCGCCACGCCATATACCGATTCGATGCTGGTTTACGTTTCCAACAATAACGGT
>CAZVNK010000503.1:0-1587 GCA_964628115.1 uncultured Ignavibacteriaceae bacterium
GATCGAGTAAAATCGGTTCGATCCACCCCAACTGGGTTTTCATCCAGCCGATATGATGTGGGGGGGTAATCTGGCCGATTGACAGCAGGCCATAGCCACCATATCCCATCAGACACCAGTCGACCACCGGATGATCATTGTAGTCGTTGGGCGTTTCATAGGTACTGACTTCGAGTTTGTCGTCGTAATCGTACATGTCCGGCATTCCCAGATTGTGAGTCAACTCATGACACGCCACGGAGATACGATTCAGCGTATCCACGCCGAGAAACATCTGGGGATTGATCGGGTTGCGTAGGGGACGGGTTTCCGGTGACGTACAATAATTAGAGACAACGACCCCATCGAACGGCCCCGGGCCGTAACCGGGATAATATGACATGGCAAACGACCAAACATCGTTCAAATCTCCGCTGTCCTCCTGACCGTTTCCCGAACGAAGGAAAATCACCGCGTCGGCAATACCGTCGTGATCGCCGTCATACTGCGAGTAATCGACAACCGGGTCGAGATCGTATAAAATATCCTCCATATCGGGATAATAGAAATTCGGATCGTAGGAATTGAGTGTATACCAGTCAAGAACGTCGCCGGTGACCTTTACCTGATTATATGAGGATTCCTCGAAATAATCGGCAACCGAACCGCCGGGATAGACACCGTCGGAGAAGAAGATACTATCGAAAGTCGCCTGTGAATAGACGCCGGGACGATCGGTCCAATCCACAAGAATGACCAGTATTCTCAGGGTGTCGCCGTCGAAGCGGTACGATGCCATCTCTTTTAGTTGCTCGGCGGTGAGTTTGGTCGCGGGTTCCTCGCCAAAACAGCGTTTCATATCGGCCTGAGGAACATCATAGATAATACTCATACCGACATCCCCCGCCAACAGAGGTATCGCCCCCAGCAATAGTAACATGGTTACCAGACAAACCTTATTTCTCATAGCACATTCCCTCCAATAGAATGGATTGCATTACAGACAATTCAGCGGTGTTCCCTCTCCATACAGATAATCGATCAACGCCAGAATATCCAACAGATTGATTGCACCATCCGCGTTGCAATCAGCCGCGTTGAATACGTCGGGCGCCGGCCCCTGAGGCGTGCCATACAAATATGCGATTACAAACAGCACGTCCAGCAGATTGACCGCGGCATCGTTATTGGCATCGCCGCAGACATATTCGCAAGCGTCGCCCACGCCGTTTTCAGTGATAGCTTCCTGACCGGGATTGGACACGGTCGGGCAGTTATCACAAGCATCACCGACTCCGTCCTCATCGGCATCAGTCTGCTCGACATTGGCCGTATCTGGGCAATTGTCGCAAACATCGCCGACCGTGTCATGGTCGGTGTCGATTTGATCGGGATTCTCGTCATCCGGGCAGTTGTCGCACAGATCACCGACACCGTCGCCGTCGGCATCATTCGGATCATAACACGGCGCCTCGACACGATACATGGAGCGCCCATGCGTTCCCGCCACCAAAACCCGGGTCGGCTCATGAAACGCCAGATCGTGAACGACCATATTCGGGCTGGAGTTGCCGAGGACATTCCAGGTTCCGCCGAGGTTGTTGGTGT
>CAZVNK010000503.1:1610-2176 GCA_964628115.1 uncultured Ignavibacteriaceae bacterium
CGAGGTACAGGACCGACTGAAACAGCGGATCGACAATAATATCATTGGCCGGCGCATCGGGAAGACTGCCGCCGATTGAATTCCAGGTCTGCCCGTAATCATCGGTGCGATAGACATGGGTCGAAACATCGCCCTGAGTGTATCCCGAAAGCGTTACATAGGCAACCGAGGCAGTTGTCGGATCGGCGACAACACGAGTCACCCAGCGATGCGGCAAACCGGCCTTGATATTGGTCCAGGGCGCACCGCCGGTCTGGGTTACCCAGACATTGCCGTCATCGGTTCCGACATAGATGATATCGGTATCGACGCGGGAGATGTCAATCGTGGTAATCGTGCCGTAGGTCAGTGTTCCGGTTCCGGGGCCGTCGGTCAAATCGCCGCTGATGGCAGTCCATGACACCGCACCATTGGTCGTTTTATAAAGCTTATTGGAACCGTAATACAAGATTTCCGGATCGACCGGATCCATGGCGATCGGTGTGGACCAGTTATGCCGTTCATTGTCGTAGTCAATACCGTTCAAGGCCCACATCCAGCCGGTACCGTCATATTTATAGAGATGC
>CAZVNK010000504.1:0-2175 GCA_964628115.1 uncultured Ignavibacteriaceae bacterium
GTCATCGAGAACAGGGCGGTTTCCTGTCCTTCTACGATCAGGGGATTTTGTTCGGCATGCCCCGTGATAATCAACTCGGCATCGCTCGGCTCGACAACGATCGGGATCAATACCGATGTAACCGTCACCAACGCCGGTTGGCCGGTGTTTCTATCGATGGGGATTTCCGTGATTTTCAATTCCAGCTCGGCGGTTACGGTTTCCAACGGCGCGATCAGCGGAATCTGGAAATACTCGTCGACTTCACCCCGGAAAACCGCGGAGTCGGGCTGTCCGAAATCAACCCCGCCGCTGAGCAGAGACACCTCACCGGAATCGGTCGCGGCCTCACCCAGATTTCTCATCAGGACGGCGATATTGAATTGCTGGCCGTAATCGACATATCCCTCATAGGTATTGACCATCACATACTGCAATTCGATATTCGCGGGAGTCTGCACCACCACCGCGGCCACGTCGTCATCGGCCGGAAGCACGGTCGCATTCGGCGCGGATAATACCGCCTTGTACACATGGGTCGGCATGGGAGTATCGGGGGCGGTTAAAACCAGACCGACCTGATGACTGGAACCTGCCGTAATGGTGAGATTATCCATTCGTGCCAGAGTATCGAAAGAATTTTCGGCAAAGATAAACACCGATACACTGTCGGCAGTCTGATTGGTGGGATTGACGATTGTCACTTCTATGCCGAAAGACTGGTCGGTATTGACATAGGGACTATTGACGGTATTCAGTTTCGTATTGACTATTTGTAATGTCGCTTCGGCGGTGACATAGACATTATCCGCAGAAAAGTAGATGGTGTCGAGACGAGGTTGCCCAAACTCAGTCCCGTGCAGGATGAGTCGCGGTAACAGCGCCGTGCCGACCAGATTGCCGGGGATATAAATCGGTTCTGTGGAAAGCGAAGCAACGCCTTCGGACAACGTGATTTCATCGGCATCAAGAGCGCCTGACAGAACATAGGGACCATTGAGTAGTTCCAGCCGGGTGTTCTCGAGATCGACCTCGACCGAGTTCAAACCGGTGACATTGAGGTCAAAGGTGATAGCGGTTTCATCACCGGCGGAGACATGGGTCGGTGCGACCGAGTTTTCGACATAGGTAATTTGCGTGCGTTTGGCGATATAGATGGAGTCGAAGTTCTCCAATTCCGCGGGAAATACGGATGCACCGGGATAGAGAAAATCAACCGATATTTTGAATTTATAAAAACCCTCATCCAATGAAAAATCGGCCAACGACGGAATTGACACATCGGTAAAAAGGCAGTTCAAAGTATCATTAATCATTGTCAAATCATTATGTTCATAGGCAAAGAATATCCAGCGGTGTTTGTAATCATCCCAAATATGCAGGGTGGCCTTCAATTTCCATGCTGGAATCACAATATCATTGTCAAATGAAAACCGCATGGATAAAGAATCAAGGAGCTGTTTTTCAAACACCGTATCAACGGATAAGGAATGCGGGACATAGCGTAATTCATAATCAGGAATGCTATAGAACTCATGTTCAAGAGAGCTTTTTACGAGAATGGTATCCTCATTGAAAATATACTGCGCCCGTAATTCAAAGAGCAAGGTGTCATACGTTAGCGGTTCCAGCTTATCGCAAGACATGGAAGTCGTCCAAAGAATTGAATTTCCGGGTGAAACGGCATACGGGGAATCAGTTCCACTACACATATCCGGACTGCCTGAATATTGATAGTAGAACTCCATTGGATTGACCGGCGTCAGGTTGCCTCTATTCCTTAGCGTAAAAAACATATACAAAGCGGCATTTGTCAATATGGTATCATCCGGCGGATTGTGAAAATAGGATAAATCTATCCCATTGAAAATCGCGTAAACCATCTGCGAAGTAACTGAACCACTCACGGAATACATATTGGCTGTATCGGGCTTTCCGTTGTATATGATGCCTCTCTCTGTCAGATCCGCCACGCCGTCGGTGAAATCGGTTTCGCCGTCGAGAATCGAGGGGATCAGTTCGCCCTGATCGGTGATAAGCGTAATGGGATTAACGGAGGCATCGAAATCAGTTTTGATATTGCCATAGCCGTCATACGCGGTCAGGGTGGCCGGGCCAAGCAGAGGATGGCCGACGAATTGCGTTTCGTCGATATCAAGCACCAATTCAGTGAAATCCCCCGGCAGGACGGTGATC
>CAZVNK010000505.1:0-491 GCA_964628115.1 uncultured Ignavibacteriaceae bacterium
TCTGACCTGCCAGGCGATTCCCCAGGGCGACGATTATATTTTCAACGGCACTAAAAGCTGGGTCACCTCGGCGGGATATGCCGGGATCATTATCGTTTTTGCCCTGACCGATCCGGAGAAAGGCCCGAAAGGCGTCTCGGCGATTATTGTTCCGCAGGGAACCGACGGAATGAATCTCGGCGCGCCGGAGAAGAAGATGGGAATCAAGTGCTCCGACACGCGGGAATTGTCGTTCATGGATGCCAAAGTGCCGAAAGCCAATCTGCTCGGTAAGGAGAACGAGGGATTCAAGGTCGCGTTGTCATTGTTGGACAACGGCCGCGTCGGTGTCGGCGCGCAGGCGCTGGGGATTGCCCAGGCGGCGTTCGACGAGGCGCTGAAATATTCCAAAGAGCGCAAGCAGTTCGGACGATCGCTTTCGGAATTCCAGGCGATTCAGTTCAAGCTGGCCGACATGGCGACGCAGATCGACACGGCGCGCCTGATGGTAT
>CAZVNK010000505.1:504-2172 GCA_964628115.1 uncultured Ignavibacteriaceae bacterium
CTGGTGGCGTCGGAAGTCGCCAATTTCGTCGCCAACGAGGCGGTGCAGATTCACGGCGGGTACGGCTATGTCAAGGAATACCCGGTGGAGCGATATTTCCGTGACGCCCGTGTGACTGAAATCTATGAAGGGACATCGGAAGCCCAGCGTATTGTCATTTCACGCGATCTGCTGAAAGGCTGAGTATGGATTTTGACATTAAGTACAAAGACTTCCGTCAGGAGGTGCGCGCGTACTGCGAGGAGAAAATCGCCCCGCACGCCGTCGCGGTCGACCGCGAGCAGTTTTACTCGAGGGAGATACACGAGGTTATCAACGACAAGGGATGGTGGGGGAGTATTGTCCCGAAGGAGTACGGGGGATTGGGACTGTCCACGCTGGAATACGCCATCATTGTCGAGGAAATCTCGCGCGTGTGCGGTTCGACCGGTTTGACCTTTGCGGCGCACAACTCGTTGGGCACATATCCTATCAATGCCTTCGGCAATGATGAACAACACCGGAAATATCTTCCGCCCGCCGCGGAAAAAGGCGAGTTGATCGCCTTCGGTCTGACCGAGCCGGAAGCCGGCTCCGATGCCGGGGGGACTAAAAGCCGCGCCGAAAAGACCGCCGACGGGTACCTGGTCAACGGCACCAAGTGCTGGATCACGTCCGCGGAAGTCTGCGACTGTTCGATTATCACCGCCCGCACCAGTGACGAGGGCGGCGTGCATGGAATATCATCGTTCGTGATCGAGAAGGGCATGGAGGGATTTTCCATCGGCAAGCATGAAAACAAACTGGGGTGTCGCGGATCGAACACCGCGTTCATGCATTTCGATGATTTGAAAATTTCCGACTGGCACCTGCTCGGCAAGGAGGGTGAGGGGTTCAAGCAGTTCATGATCACGCTTGACGGCGGCCGGATTTCCATCGGGGCGATGGCGATCGGGCTGGCGCAGGCCGCGCTGGAGCTTGCCGCCAGGCAGTCCGAGGCGCGATTGGAAAACGGCAAGCCGATTTCGCGGCATCAGTCGGTGCAGTTCATGCTGGCCGACATGGCGACGCAGGTCGAGGCCGCCCGTCTGATTATGTACAAAACCGCCTGGCTGAAGGACAACGGGCACAAGTATACCAAAATATCGGCCATGTGCAAGTTGTACGCATCCGAGGTCGCGCATTATTGCACCGACAAGGCGATTCAGATTCTCGGACTGGACGGGTACACCGAACGGTTTCCCGCCGAGCGGTATTATCGTGACATGAAACTGTGTGAGATCGGTGAGGGGACATCGGAGGTTCAGCGCATTGTCATTGCTCGCGAGGTTTTAAGAGAACTGACCGCTGATTGATACGAAAAATACCCCAGCCTCTTATTTTGTAGTGGTATACCGGGAGTAACGATATGTGGTTTCGTTCTCCCGGTATTTATTTCTATTCCGTTACATCTTCTTGATTTACCAGACAATCCACCACGTTTAAAAACAAACTCCGGCCGGTAGTGGTCATGGCGTTGGGGCCGTTGGTGAATCCCCAGAGGAAATAGCGCGGGCCTTCCTGAAGAATTGCAAACCGATCGTCGTAATTGGGCTGGCGACCGTAGTATTCCAAGGAATCCGGCGCCGGTGTCGGCGGCTCGATGACGATGACTCCAGTGTAATTATACACCTCGATAATGGAGTCAAT
>CAZVNK010000506.1:0-2166 GCA_964628115.1 uncultured Ignavibacteriaceae bacterium
GCTGGTCACCTGTTCCCTGCTCTTAATGATATTCGCGCCTGCAAGCCAGGCATATCGTAATCCCAGCCCGGCTGATCCAGTTTCAATTTCCGACGATGACCCGTGGCAAGAGATTGAATGCATTGATGAACCTGATGGAAATAATGAATTCATACAATCAACGCAACTTAAAACAACAACACCTAAGATGCAAAGTGGTTCAATACTTACAACATTAGTATCTTTGACATTAAAAACGAGTTTCTCTTTTTCAATACTATATATCATTGGGTTTGAGAATGATGAATCCAACGAATATTAACACTAAGAGGTTTAGGCGTCTCTTTGACGAGAAGCAATACAATCAGATCATAAAAGAGGCATCCCTAATATCATGTGAAAAAGCCAATAGCAATGAATGGGTTGAATGTAAGTTGATTCAATGCAAGGCTCAGATCGCATTGGGGAATTATAATTCTGAATTAATCGATAAAATAATAAAAAACCTTAGACTAAATGGTGACAACTCGCTTTACGCCATGGCAAAGTCGATTAAGGCACATATTATGATCTCGATTGGTAATGATATAGAAGCACGTGAATTACTGAATGAAGCATATGTAAGTTTTCTAAGAGACAATGACTTAAAAATGGCAGCGTCAACATTAAATAGGTCTGCACGTGCTGTATTTCGTTGTGGGGAGATTGAAACAGCTAAGTACATGATTAGAAAAAGTATTGAATTACTCAATCAGATAAATGAACATACAATAGCAAAACGAGCGGGATTGAACCTCGCTCTTATTCATTTTCGATCTGGTGAATATAGTAAAGCTTTGAGTATTTTTATTGATAGCAAAGACCACTTGTCAAAAACCAACGATGAACGGTCATACAAATACTATTTGGCATATGCTTTGGCCACGGCATTACACGGCAATATCGATGAAGCACTTAAGCTGATAGATGAGACTACGACTCTCCCCCAAGAATTCAAACGTGAACGAGCCCTCTATTTCGAATATCTCGGGTGGATATATAATCTTGCCGGACGATACCAGGACGCGATCACGACGCTCAAAACCGGAATCGAACTGTCACTGAAAATCGCACCGGAATCCGCACTGATCTCCCAGAGCAAACGCCTTCTGGCCGATGCTTATGTCGGGATGAACAATTTCACTCTCGCCGAAAAGACTGCAGTCGAAGCGATGGTCGTCGCGGAAAAGATCAACGAACGCGCCGAAATCGCCGCATGCAAACGCGTGTTTGCGCTGGTGGCGGTGCATAAACAGGACGCGGAAACCGCACGCGCCCGATTTGCCGAAGCGATCGACATATTCAGCCAAATCGGGTCGCGCTACGAACTCGCCGTCACACGATATCTCGCGGCGACGTCGGGGGCCTACACCAACGGCGAACCAGCCGCCATGCTCTATCTCGCGCATGAGTATTTCATCTCCGAGGACGTCGCGCCGTATATCAAGCGCGTCGAAAAAGAGCTGACGAAATTCGTCCGTCCGGCGGTCAGGCCCGAATCGATCGCCAAAGACGACGTGTATATCGCGGTGCATCCGCGATCAAAAAAGATTGTCGAACTGGCCGAGAATATCGCCGGCTCGGATATGACCGTCCTTCTGACCGGCCCCACCGGAAGCGGCAAAGACCAACTCGCGAAATACATCCACGCCGTGTCAGGCCGTGACGGGCCGTTCGTGCCGGTCAATACCGCCGCAATCCCCGACACCATGGCCGAAGCGGAGTTGTTCGGCTATGCCAGGGGGGCGTTCACCGGCGCCGAACATGACAAACCGGGACTGATCACCATCGCCGACGGCGGAACGATCTATCTCAATGAGATCGCCGACACCTCGCCGCAATTCCAGGCGAAACTGCTCGAAGTGCTGGAAAGCAAACGCGTGCGTCCGCTTGGCACCACCGAGTCGAAAGCGGTCAGGGTGAGAGTAATCGCCGCCACCAATCACGATCTCGATACCCGAATGCGCGACGGGACGTTTCGTGTCGATCTGTATCATCGTCTGCGCGGGGTCGATATCACTCTTCCCCCACTCGAAGACCGTCCCGAGGATATCGCCGAGTTGGTGCGGCACTTTTTCGCGCGCGACAACGACAACGGCTCGATCGATCTGAACGGCGCGGGATTCACGAAACTGTGCGACGCGCTGG
>CAZVNK010000507.1:0-2166 GCA_964628115.1 uncultured Ignavibacteriaceae bacterium
GAATATGTCATCTCGCTGGTCAGTCCGTTCGCATCGTACAGCAATCTGGCGTATACGCAATTCGGAAATCTGCCGCTGATGCAACTGGCATCGCTTACCGGTATCTGGGGAATCGACTTTCTCATCACCTGGTTCGCTTCGACGGTCAATTATGTCTGGGAGGGGGAATTCCGCGCGACGCGCATCCGGCAGGCGGTGTATATCTACGGCGGGATTCTGGCGGTCGTTCTGTTGTACGGCGGCGTGCGGGTGTCGTTTTGCGCGCCGAAGGAAACGACGGTGCGCATTGCCGGAATACTTCGTTCCGATGGATATCGTGACGAAATGAGTTCAGCCGAATATCTCCGCGACAAGCAGGCGGTCGGATTTGCCGAGCGTGATCGCCTGTTCGAACAAAGTCGCCGCGCGGCACGACTCGGCGCCAAAATCGTGTTCTGGCAGGAGACCGCGGTTTCGCTGATTTATGAAGAGGAGGCGTTTCTCGCCCCCGGACGCGAACTGGCGCGTGAAGAGGGCATCTATCTGGGCATGACTTATTACACCGTGGCGCGCAATGCCGACGGCGAACCGGCCGGGCCGGGCGAAACGGTCACCCTTCCCGATAACAAATTCGTCATGATCGATCCGAACGGAGAAATCGTCTGGGAATATCATAAAGCGCACCCGCTTCGCGGTGAGTATATCGCGGCGGGTGACGGCGTGATTCCGTTTGCCGAAACGCCGTTCGGTAAAATCTCCCCGGTGATTTGTTTCGATTTGGACTTCCCCGGTTTTGTCGGCCGGGTGGGACGTCACAGCGGCGACATTCTGCTGGCGCCATCGTTCGATTGGCGTCAAATCACCCCGCTCAATACCCACGCCTCGGTTTTCCGAGCGGTGGAAAACGGCTGTTCGCTGGTTCGATGCACCGCGCACGGGCTTTCGATCGGAGTCGATTGTCTGGGACGGGTGCGCGGGACTCTCGATTATTTCACCACCGATGAGCGGGTGATGATCTGCGATGTTCCCGTCGACGGCGTTTGGACTCTGTATCCGCATATCCGTGACCTGTTCGCCTGGATAATAGTGGTCGGCTTTATCCTGATCGCGCTTTTGTCCCGGCTCGGCCCGGGACGGCGATAATACTCACGGGAAGCGTTGGGGGGGACGTCTGTCTCGTGCCGGGGCAATAAAGTCATAGACAATTTCGCCGTTAATTATTATGTTAGCACGTCTGCGAAACGTGAAAATAAAAGGTAACGGCCGGGCCGGATGTGCTTTGTGCCTGAGAGTGAGATGAAATTGTCATGAAACGAATTACAAAAGCCGAAGAGGTAATCAATCCAACCGTTATCAAGCCGGGCAGTACCATTTACGCTTCCGGCAACGCCGCTCCCCCGCAGGAATTACTGTTGCAGTTGGCGAAGGATTTATCGATAAAAGACGTCGAAATGTACAGCGTGTTGATTCTGGGCGATCGGCTGGAGCCGCTGTTTTCAGAGGAACGCTGTCGTGATCTGACGCACCGCGTCATTTTCAACGGGCGTCTTGCCCAGGTCGCGGTGAACCGGGGCTGGGCGAAATATCATCCCATGCACCTGTCGGAAATTCCCCGCCATATCAGACTGGTCAGGCCCAATGTCGTGCTCTTGACGGTCAGCGGGCCCGATCACGGCGGCAATTACAGTTTGGGGACGACCGTGGAGGGTGTGGCCGAGGCGATTCGCGTGGCCAAAAAGGACGGAGGAGTGGTGATCGCGGAACATAACGAACGCATGCCGTTCGTGCTCGGAACCACCATCCCGGAAAGCAGTCTCGACTATCTTCTCGAAACCAGTTACGATCTTCCGGTCAGCCCGGTGCATGAGCCGGATGATACGGCGCGAAGAATCGGCGACATTATCGCGGCGATGTATATCGAAGACGGAACCGGCACCACGCCGGGTTCGACCCTGCAATACGGCATCGGCGAAGTTCCCGAGGCGGTGACCGACTCGATCATTCGCAAGGGGATCGGCGATCTGGGAATACATACCGAGTTGTTCGCGGGCGCGATGATCAAACTGGTGCAAAGCGGCGCGGTGAGCAATCGCTGGAAACGATCGGTGAATTTTTCGGTGTCGTCGATCTTTCTGGCGGAAAATAAAGAGGGGTACGACTGGCTGGATTACAACAGCTCGATTCAGA
>CAZVNK010000508.1:0-2145 GCA_964628115.1 uncultured Ignavibacteriaceae bacterium
GCGGCATCGCCCGCGCGATCGGCGACATCAAACAGGCGGCCACCGCGCAGGAACAGCCGAGCAACCGGCTCGACCAAGACCTCAACTTCAAGTGGATCTTCCTGTTCGTCGGCATCGGCCTGATCTTCATGGCCGCGCTTTACTGGTACTTCTGCCGCCAGGTCGGCGGCGCGATCATTTCGACTCTGGTCATGGCCATCGCCGGCTTTTTCTTCTCGGCGGTTGTGGGGATGTACGCCGGAACCACGGTGTCGCCGGAATCGGATTCCGGTTTGACTGCCTGTTCGAGTGATTCCTGATCGACCTGATCCTTGGCGGCTTCCATCAGATCCAGAAATTCGCCGGATTTGATATCCAGTTGACCGCGCCATTCACGATAGGCCTTGAAGGCTTTGACGAATTCATCCATGACCCGGTCGCGTTTTTCATCGTTGTCCTTGAGCATGGCGTAGTACACCGAGGCGAGAAGCACGTGGGCGTTGGCTTTGTCCTCGATGTCAACCGTTGACATCGCCAGCAGAATATTCAACTCTTCTTCCGCACAACGGTAGTTGAGCATTTTGAAACTCGTGCGGGCGTGGTCGATCGATGGTTTTTCGGGGTCGAAATCGCACCCCGATGATTGAGCCGAACTGATGCCGGGAAGCAGTAGTGACTGCAACAATGCGGTCAATACCACCATGGCAAGAGTTCGGAATAGAAGCGATCCACTTCTCATGCAACCTCCCTGTGTTGTTTTCGTTTATACGTTCCTGTCTTTATTGTTCGGACCAGAAGACAATCAGCGGAATCGTGATAATTCCCTCCTCGGCAAGGACGCCGAAATCCATCGTTCCCGAACCTCCGGTTATCACCAGATGCGGTCCGCCGCCGAATGGAAAAGTCACCAGCGAATCGACCACGGTCGTCATGCTGTCCGTGCCGGATATCTGATTCACGGCGACGTCGATCTGCCACTCTCCGGCCAGTCGTTTGATTCGAATATCGGAGAAATCCTCGAATTCACGCGCGCGTCCGTTGAGTGCGAACGAAAGAGATCGCGATTCGGTAGCGGGCAGTAATACCAGTTTCAGATCGACCAGCGGTGTTTCGGCAAATTCGCGATTGAGATCGAACGAGATAATGGCGGTGTCGTCGGACACCGTGAACTCTTCGCGATATGCCGGGTAGTCCCGGTGGAATATCGCCACGGTGTGCCGACCGGGCTTGACATCGGCAAACCGGCCCGGCACGAAGGCCACGCCGTCGATTCTCAACTCCGCACCGTCATCGGGGATAATATCGACTTTGAGGGCGGTTTCGGTCGGCTTCGGCGGAGGTTCCGGTTTTTTATCCTGCGACTCGTCGGGTGGTTTTTGCATGGTGTCAGGCTTAACGACCGAGGTGTCCGGCCTTTCAATCGGTAAAAACGGTGTATCTTTGTCTTTCGTATTTTCAATGATCGGTGTATCGTCTTTCGGTGGTTCGACCGGTTGGGACGGGATGACGGCAGTAGTCACGGTATCCTTTGACGGTCCGGCGTCGACAATTCGTGTCGTGTCGGCTGGTGGTTGTTGCGTGACGACCGCGACCGGTGTGGATGTTTTTTCGAAAAGGCCGGCTATCCGATCTCGTTGCAAATAGGCGACGATGCCGACGGCGATGACTGCCAGGGCGATGATCGGGACAAGCATTTTTCTCCCGGTCTTTTTACCGCCATATACCTGTTTCAAATCGGCTAAAGCCTCCGCCATTTCCTCGACCGGTTTATAACGCGCAGAGGGATCGGGATGAGTGGCCTTGCGGAGAATATGAAGCAGATCAGAAGACAGGTCTTCGGTGGATATACCGCCCCATTCGCGAATATTGGGATTGGCGGGATTGCGATAGGGCATATTGTTGGTGGCAAAGTTGAACAGGGTGACCCCGAGTTCATAGATATCACTGAGAAACGGATCGTACTGCAATTCGCCGGTTTGGCGTTCGGGAGCGGCGAATTGCGGTGTCAGCGCCTGATACGCGGTTCTGGTGGCGGCGTCGCCGACTTCCTTGGCGATGCCGAAGTCGATCAGGTACACATGATGATTGTTATCGATCAGGATATTTCCCGGCTTGATGTCCCGATGCGCGACCCGCTGTTTATGGGCGAACGCCAGAGCCGAGGTG
>CAZVNK010000509.1:0-2142 GCA_964628115.1 uncultured Ignavibacteriaceae bacterium
GAAGTTTCACTTTCGCGACCGGCGGAACCTGCCACCAGGTGCGTCCGGTGGCCCAGATTGCGGCGGCATCGGTACGCACGATCGGCGTGCCCAGACATCCCAATCCGCCGTACATGTTGGAATGCGAATCCGACGCGACCACCATCGTGCCCGGCCAGGCATAGCCCTCCTCACACATGATCTGATGCCCGATTCCGCGTCCGGCGGGATAGAAATCGACCCCGAGTTCTTTGGCGAACGCCTCGATCCCGGCGTATTTCTTGAGATTTTCCTCGCTTGTATTCTGGATATCGTGATCGAGCGTGAACACCGGCTGGCGCGGATTATTGGCTTTGGATGCGCCGATAGCGCGGAACTTTTTCAGCACCGCGCCGGTGTTGTCATGTGTCATGACATGCGCCGGTTTGATCGAAAGATAATCGCCACTACGGACGACGTGTCCCGATTCCAGTCCGACGGCGAATTTCTGGGCGATTTTTTCTACTAAATTCTGTCCTGCCATTGATCTACCTGTGTTTATAAAGAACGGTTTTACACGAAATTTACTGCCCCCAAGTATACATCAGCGGGGCGGGAAAAGCAAAGGGAGTGTATTCGAAATTCTCTGTTTGACAAAGAATATAAATAATCCCTATTTTTATGTAAAGATTATTTCCGGATTGGATATACCAATGCACGCCCTGGAAAAAATCGAACAGACCGCCATGCGTCTGCTGGCGGATAATCCCGATCCCGTCGTGCGGTATCGCGCTCTGCGCGACCTGCTTGGAAAATCGCCCGACGATCCGGATTTACAAACGGCCGGGCACGACCTTGCCGGCAGTGCCAATGTGCGTTTACTGCTCGAGGATCAGGAATCCGACGGAAGCTGGGGACGGTTTCACTCGCAGAATATCAAGGTCAAACGCGCTATCCCAACCACCGAACTCGGCGTGATGCGCGCGCTGGCGCTGGGGATTGACCGGGAACGCAAACCGCTGAAAAATGCCGTCGCGTATATCGCCGCCGTTCTCGACGGCGACCTTCCCTTTCCGGATCGCGCCGAAAACAATCCCCGCTGGCCGATCGGATCGAAACTGTTCCCCGCCGCGATGCTGGCACTGCTCGATCCGTCGCATCGCGCACTCGATACGACTTTCGACTACTGGCACGAAGTCGCCGCGCGGACGTTCGCGTCGGGGCGGTACGATCCCTTCGAGGAACTGCACGCACACCAGAAGCTGTCCGGACGGGCACTTCGTCAATTGCGATATCTTGCCCTGCGGGGTAAATATCAATTGATCCTGCTCAGCTCACGGCCGGATCGTCTCGACAACAACCTGGAACGGAATATTCTCGACTGGATTTGGCATGACAAATCGGGTCTGGGATATCTCGATCAGCCGCTGAATCGCATTCCGCCGTCGATCAAGAAAAATCATCTCGACTGCTGGTTCAGTTCGCTGGAAATCATCAGTCGGTTTCCGTCATGGCCCGATTACGCCGCCGAAGTTATCGACTGGCTCTGGAAACAAAGAGAGCCGGATCGGTTTTGGGATTTCGGCCCGAGGGCGGATTTCGGCCTGACTCATTATTTTCCGCTTTCGGAAAACTGGCGCAAGCAGATTCACCGCCGCCACGACTGGACAGTACGGGTGCTGGCGTTGTTCCGAAAGTATTATGATCGGGAGTCGGTTGAAAGCATGTCAGGCGCGGATAGTCTTGGCGCGCACCGCTGAAATCAGGCTGACCACCAGGTACGTCGCCCCGGCGATGACAATAGTTGTCGCCCCGGAGGGAAGATTTGGCCCGTAGCTGAACGCCAGCCCGGCCAGAGTGAAACCGACACTTAGTATCGATGCCACGATCATCATCCCCCGCAAACCACGCGTGAAATATCCCGCCACCGCCGCCGGAAGAGTCAGCATCGCGATCACCATCACGATCCCCACCACGGTGACCAGAATCACCACCGTCAATGCGGTCAGAATCAACAGTATCAGATAGTACAGCTCGACGTTCAATCCCCTCACCCGCGCGAACTGCTCATCGAAACACACCGCCTGCAGTTGATGGAAAAAGAGCAGGACGACCGCGAGAATCACCACGTCGAGAATCGCGATCAGCCAGATATCTCCCGGCGACACCATCAGGATATTGCCG
>CAZVNK010000510.1:0-2129 GCA_964628115.1 uncultured Ignavibacteriaceae bacterium
GAAAATTTCTTTTTGATGTCTCGTTTTCTCAGATCCATGTTATGGAATCGGTCCGTACCGACGCGGTCGATATCGATTATTATCGTGTGTATTACGGTAGCGATTCGGCGGTTGCATCACTCACCGAATACGACACCACGTCCATTCTTTCCATGTCCGTTACCGGATTGGCTACCGGGCAGATGTATTATTTCCGGGTGGCGGCCGTGACCTCTGACGGATTGGAAAGTTCGCTTTCCGGAGCCGTGGGAAGCCGGGCGGGAGTGCTGTCGCTGTCGATCAACAGCAACGATGCCTATACCGCGTCACGCACCGTTACCATTTCATTTATTATTCCCCTGACCGCCCAGTTGGTTCAATTGTCCGAAGATATCGGATTTGTCGATGCGGTCTGGCAGAATTACAGCTCCTCCCGATCTTTTGAGTTATCCGTGGGCGACGGAGTCAAGTACGTGTACGGTCGATTCCAGTTCTCTGACGGTTCGGAATCATCGGGGCCGATTGTCGACAGTATCGTTCTCGACACCCGCGCGATGATAGACTCCGGCTATTATCAGCCGCAGGCAACCGTTTTCGCGGCCGGGGATACCATCATGTTTTATGTCTCTGCCGGTGAAATCGGCGGTGACGTCGCAGTTTCCTTCCCCGGAAAAAGCTCGCTGGTGCTCTATGATGACGGCACCGAGGGGGATGAGACCGCCGAGGACGGCTTGTTTACGAGACGTTATGTCGTCCCGATCGATCTTGAAGTGGCCGACGGTATCATTGCCGTATCGTACACCGATGAGGCCGGAAATCGCGCGGATAGCTATACCATGACGGATTTGCTGACCATTGCCAATGCGCCGACGGCGGTAATACTGGCGGCAAATAAAGACGATGATGCCGTAACGCTTTCATGGACGACATCAGTCGATGATGATTTTGCGTCCTACCGGGTGTATCGTCGCACCGGCAGTGGTGATTTCACGATCACGGAGGGAAGCCTGTTGAGTGTTATCAATTCACAGGGGACAACGGAGTATGAAGATGTCCCGCAAACAGGTTACTGGTCATACAAAGTATTTGTGTTCGATGAACAGGGGCTGAATTGCGGCGGCTCCAATCATGCCGCAGTGGTCTTTTAACGGAGTACGGACGTGAGTATTGTTCTGGGACTGAATCGCTTCATCGCCGTTTACCTTTCCGTTTTCAAACATTTTCTCAAGGGACGCGTGTGGTTACCGTTTTTCCTGTATGCTCTGTTGCAGTTCCTCGTCTTGCTGGCAGTCAGGAATTATGTGCACCCGATGGTGTATCCGGTATTATCTCCGCTGGTTGCCCTGTTCGGTGAACGCCCCGCACAGATTTTTAGTCATTATCCGGGCTTGTTTCTGATGTTGCCGTCGGTTGCGCAATGGGTCAAACTGGCACTTGGCGTGCTGTTCGAGGGACTGGCAGTGGGAATCGTGTCCGTCTATTTT
Source organism: uncultured Ignavibacteriaceae bacterium (assembly GCA_964628115.1). Lineage (GTDB taxonomy): Bacteria > Zixibacteria > MSB-5A5 > GN15 > PGXB01 > JAFGAL01. Next base: position 1,464 of record CAZVNK010000510.1, read on the forward strand.
CTGCGGCTGTATTCCAACGAGCGCCCCGCAGTGTCACTGGCCTTCGGCAAGTGGCCGACTTTGCTGATTGTCTGGACGATTATCACCGCCATTCTGATGGCGATTAACTGGTTTTTGCCCACTCTGTTTACCGATATGCTGTATCTCAATCCCCGTCGCCAGTTCGTGTTCGGAGTCGGACTTCGTCTGCTGACCGTCGTAATATACTCGGTCTTTCTTTATGCCGTGCCGTCGATCATCGTCTATAAAAACGGCATTATCGGAGCATTGAAGGATTCCGTCCGGTTATTTATTCGACATCCGTTTTTTACCTTTTTCCTGGCCCTGGTTCCCTACCTGCTGTCGGTTCCGATATCATACATTTTGGAAAACGTCGATACCATCGTGTCCAAATTCACGCCGGAGTTGGTTTTTTACCTGATTGTGGTCGGTCTTGTTGTCGATATGATCGTCAACGTTCTGGTGACCGGCACCGTGGTGAAATTCTTGGTCGAAGAAAAAGAATCGACCTGATCGAAACTCGCAACTCATTCTCCGACAATCCCTGAAAGATCATAAATCCCGACCGTCGGCGGGGTGATTCCAGTTTGAAAAAAAGTGAGCCGAAAAGCGGGAAATCCCCCATTTTTTGCGCATTCCGGGGGCATCCGGCCTAAAATAAACACC
>CAZVNK010000511.1:0-1087 GCA_964628115.1 uncultured Ignavibacteriaceae bacterium
GTTCATACGGTTCCACGGTGTCGTTATCCTCACAACCGATGATAAGCAGTCCGGTGGTTACAATAAGCGCCGCATAAAAAAATAATGTCTTCATCTCCAATCCCCTGTTGAAAAGATTACAATTTTGCATTAAACTAAGGGGATTCACATGCGTCCGTCAATAAAAAAGAAGGGGGGAGATAGTTAACAAGGTTATGCCGCCAAGACTAACTAAACTGATTTATCTCATTGTCGGGTGCTTGCTTGTCATTGCGATATTCGTATTCGGTTCACATTCGCGCAATATGACTCCGCCACTTGAGACCAGAGTCGTCGATCCGGTGATCAAAAAGGTTACTGATTCATTGAATGTCTTAACAATCCTGTCATTTATTCATTCGGAATATGTCTTGCCAATATTGGATACTCTGGATTCAACTTGCAAACGGCATGATATGACCACTATGTGTTTATTTACATATGACAGACTCTACAAAAACGGCATGCTGACAATCCACGCAATGCGGGATGGTATCAGACAATATGGTATGGATGTAAATGGGTACAGTATATATTCAGTCAATCTGGATCAAATCGCTTTTAATATGCTTATTGTGATTGATTCATCTCGAAACGGTATTATTCTTTCCGATCATAGGCGCCACGTTAAGTATGAAGACTTTGGATTCCTTTTTCCGGAAACAAGTGTTTGTGATTGCAATACACTGATTCAAGATTTGTTTGTGTCACTACAGATGGCTTTATATCTCACACAGGGAGCCGGATATATTATAGAAAACAAGACAGAGCCTTTTGCATTATGGGACTCACTTCATCCTCTGACGGAAAGAGTGGAGATGGGACAAATGGGATTACCTCTCCTAATAACCGGCGAGATCAAGCCGATTGAAATCTCTATGCCATCAAAGGATACGTTTCATATAAAGGTGACATTTTGCCACAAGAACCTACATACAATCGAATACATTGAATTGCTCTTATCCAGGAAATCGGGCCTGGTAATATTGGAAGATGTCGGTGTCGGCCAATCATTCCAGATTTAGGGACTAGTTTTAAATATGATGAAATACCTGTCTTTATAAATACC
>CAZVNK010000511.1:1186-2124 GCA_964628115.1 uncultured Ignavibacteriaceae bacterium
CCTTCAGGAGGAAATCATGCCTTTTAATAAAGTCGATTATATCTGGATGAACGGGGAGATGGTCAAATGGGACGATGCCAAAATCCACGTTCTTTCGCACGTCGTGCATTACGGTTCATCGCTGTTTGAGGGACAGCGTTGTTACAAAACCCCCAAAGGCCCGGCCACGTTCCGTCATCAGGACCACGTCGACCGTCTCTGGAACTCCTGTAAAATCTATCGAATGGAAATTCCGTTCACCAAACAGGATATCTACGACGCGGCGCTTAATGTCGTGGCGATCAACAACCTCGAAGCATGCTATATCCGTCCGGTGGTGTATCGCGGGTACGACTCGCTGGGTGTCGATCCGTCCAAATGCCCGGTCGACGTTGCCATTGCCGCCTGGCCGTGGGGCAAATACCTCGGCCCGGAAGCGATGGAGAAAGGCGTGAAGGTGTGCGTGTCGTCATGGCGGCGTAACGCTCCTGACACCATGCCGATGATGGCCAAGGCGGGCGCCAATTATATGGGCGGACAGTTGATCAAAATGGAAGCGATTTCGCGCGGGTATGTCGAGGGAATCGCGCTTGACACGTTCGGACACGTCTCCGAGGGATCGGGCGAAAACATCTTTATCGTCTACAAGGGAAAACTGATTACCCCGCCGTTCTCGGCATCGGTGCTTCCCGGCATCACCCGCGATACCATCATGATCCTGGCGCGTGAGATGGGGATCGAAGTGGAAGAACAGAATATCCCCAGAGAGATGCTGTATATCGCCGATGAGGTCTTTTTCACCGGTTCCGCCGCCGAAGTGTCGCCGATTTCGCATAGCGACGATATTCAGATCGGCGAGGGACGTCGCGGGCCGATTACCGAGAGACTCCAGACGAAGCTGTTCGAACCGGGAAAAGACCGACCAGTTCCTCGACAAGATGGAACTGGAACGGGAGCGC
>CAZVNK010000512.1:0-1693 GCA_964628115.1 uncultured Ignavibacteriaceae bacterium
GGATCGCCGTGATCGAACGCCGTAACGGAGATATAGTACGGCTGGGACGGCAGAAGACGCCGGAGACGATAATGATATTGATAATACTTGAATTTACCGTCCTCGGTGAGTACATCGGGATAATATATTCGGGCGCTGTCGAAATCAAGGGTCGGCGGCGGCGGCTCCAGGGGATATAGTTTATGGATAAGTGTCGTATCGGTCAGGGAGGATTGATTCCAGTCGTGTCGTGTGAAAAAGAAGAAATCGTCCTGGCCGGTTCGGATATTATAAAATGGGAAAAGGTTATCGATGTCATAGAATTTGTCGGGGTCGAAATTCTCACCATACCATCCCTGTAATTGCGCTCGGGAAAACGGTGCATAGACAATACCCCATTCTTCATAGTCATCATCGTACTCCCAGCGGTCGTAGTTGTCCATGTCGTATGATGACACCAGATCGAAATCCCCGGCCATTCCGGTGATGGACAGGTAGACGCGATATCCTTCGAAATCAATCGACTGGTTGAACTGGTCGCGGGTGTTTTCGGTCGTCATGCCGTCCCAGTAAACTTCAATGATACCCTGATTGTTGTCATTGATCCAGGCCTCGAGCGTGAATTCAGGCGCCGGAGGCGGGGCCGCGCCGGAAAAATCCGGCACGCCATCGCCGCGATACCAGAGCGTGTCGACATAATCGTATTCCGAAATCGGTTCCGAGGGATCGTACGGTACCGGTTTTGCGGAGCTTCCGCCGATGCCATACACGTGGCACTCACCTCGGTACCCGTCACCGTCGGTGTCGACGCCGGGATTGTCATACACCCATGAGGCCCACAAGGCGTTCAATTCCAAATCGCTGAAATTGCGGGTGGGAAAGGGTGCGATAACGCCGTCGCGATGGAAATTCTGACCCATAACCATAGCAAAGGTCAGGGGAAGCGATTGTCCCGGGGCAATGCGATAGGGACCGCAGGCGACCACGTAGTGGATGTCGGCACCGCTTTGAATACCCCATGAAGGTTCCGGGGGAGGAAGCCAGCCCTGATAGGTATGGTCGTACATACTCTCCCAGGAATCGTAATCGAACTCATCGCTGGCCATGACATAATATTTATCACCATCGGAATGCGGCGAACCGAGATCGCCGAAGAAGGTATGTACCGAGAAACCGTCGGCCGAAGCCTTTCGCGGGCCCCAGTTGTAACCCTGATACCAACTGGCGGCCCACCAGTTGAAATTGAAATCGTTGTTGCCTCCCGGTGTGCGGAGGATGCTTACGGCCGCGATCGACGTGGGGGAGTTCAATCCCTGAAACTGCCCGGAAACGGGATCGGGTTCGCCGTCGTTATCGGCCGCCCAGGCGCAGTTAATCGTATCCACCAGACCGGCAATATAATTGGATGGTGTGGTTTTCTTGATTCCGACCCAGTCATCACCGCCGTAACTACCATGCGTGGTTTTGCCGACGTCATTGTCGGAGTAAAGGCCGATGTAAACATTGTTGATGTCGCGGAAGGTGATGTTGGCGATATCCAGATCGACCAGGATAAAATCTTCGGCGTAATCGTATCCCCAGGCGTACGAACGCTGGGTCACTTTCACTCCGATCGACTGATGATAGCGATCGGTGTAATGATCATGTTGCGTATAACTGCGATCGATGATCGTATCCATATAATACGCGACAAAATCCTGTTTGGAGATGGCGC
>CAZVNK010000512.1:1703-2118 GCA_964628115.1 uncultured Ignavibacteriaceae bacterium
CGCTTCGACCATGGCCAGTACCGGAACCCCGGCTTATTTTGTCCATCCGGCGGAGGCCAGCCATGGCGACCTCGGCATGATCACCCGCGATGACGTCCTGCTGGCGCTGTCGAATTCCGGGGCATGCGGGTCGTTGATGGATCGGTAGACGATATCGCCGGACGGGAATGAATCCGGCCAGAACTCTCTCGGAACGGCATAGGAATCACCGCCACCGGTCGAAACCAGCGTGTCTTTCCCGACCAAAGCCCCGATCCAGAGTTGCATCTGGTACAAGTAATTGACGCTTTTGTTTTGCGGGTATTCCAACGACGGCGCCTGCTGTCCGGTTAGGGGATCGATCAGGGGAGTGTTGGAACCACTCCCGAATACACCGTAATTAGTTACGGTCGTGGCAAGCCTACCGACATTATGC
>CAZVNK010000513.1:0-2108 GCA_964628115.1 uncultured Ignavibacteriaceae bacterium
AAACTCAGTGGCTCTTTTATTCTGGATTCCATACCTGATTCTTTGCCGTGGTGTGCATCCCCGGAAAACTGCCCGTATGGATGTGCTCCTGATTCTATACATTGTGCCGATCCGCCGTCCGGATCGCCGACAGTGACCATTACCGGTTCGACCAGTTACAATGTTCAGCAGGGAGAGGCGATACCGAGTGTTTCCGTATCGGCAGAGGCCGATGAATCATCGCATACGGTCACCTTGCTGGCCTCGAATCTTCCGTCGGGAGCGACGTTCACTCCCAGCAATCCGGTTTCCGGGACGGGAACGACATCGGGAACACTCAACTGGACGCCGTCATTTTCCCAGGAAGGGACCTTTGTCGTCAATTTCCAGGCAACCGACGAGGATAACGGTTTAAAGTCGAGTATTAAATCGGTTTCGGTTACGGTCGAAGCCATCGATCTGGATCGCCTGTATACGTCGTCATCGTACGGTGCATCGCCGACCGGTGGTATTGCCGGGACGACACCGGTCATATTCCCGATCGATTTGGTGACGACCAAGACGGTGTATGGCATTCAATTCGATATGGCGTATCCCGCGGATATCGCGGATTTGGATTCGGTCGTTACCACCACTCGTACGGCGGAATATGTCGTGTATGACAATATCGGAAGTTATCCCGATTCGGTGCGAATCATGACGTTCGGTCTTGCCAATGAAGTGGTCGGTGAGCCGGATGAGACGTCGGGAACCGCGATTCTGAACGCGTTTTTCTCGCTTGATTCGGCCGCTTTGCCGGGGGATTACTGGGTACGCATGCACGATGCCTGGGAGTCGGTCAGCCCCGATCCGCTGATTCCGTCAATGGCGCTGGCCACCGATTCCGGTGTTATTCAGATCGACCGTCTGGGCGATGTCAACCTTGACAAGCTGATCAACGTGGCCGACCCGGTGAATATCGTCGGTTACATTATCGGTGATTACAGCCTGCCGAGTCGAAATTATGCCACGGCCAACGTGGTGGTCGATGCGGAAGTTAATGTCGTCGACCTGGTCGGTATCGTGAATCTGTCATTCGGTTTGCCGATCAGCCCGTCGCCGGTGCAGTCGAATTATGAAGATGATTTTGCGAGTTTATCGGTCGAGCATGACGATCTTGCCACCGGTCAATATTCCAAGTTGAATATCCGGGGTGAATTCCCAGACGACGTGGCCGCGTTGCAGATGCAGATCGAATATGATCCCGATACCTATTATACCGGGATGTTGGAACTGGCCGATGAGGTCAAGCATTTCGCGATGCAGTATCGCGATGACCGAGCCGGGACCATTCGCATGGTGCTTTACAATTTCAAACCGGGGACAGACGGCAACCAGATCCCCTCCGGCATTTCGGATATCGTGAAGATTCCGGTGACCGCCAGGCGCGATGTGAGTGCCGACGACGATATCAGCATCCGGGTCGCCCAAGCGCATCTTTCCAATGCCAATGCTGAAGAAATCCCGGTGGCGGGAAATCAGATCGACGTTCTGCCGACCAGTTTCACGCTGTATCAGAACTATCCGAATCCGTTCAATCCGTCGACCCGGATTGACTTTGATATCAGCGCCGGCAACTCCGGCGGATTACAGCAGGTCAAACTGGAAGTTTTCAATATTCTCGGACGGAAAGTCCAGACGCTGGTCGATGAGAAGATGGATCCGGGACGTCATACGGTCACCTGGGACGGTGATTCCGGCGACGGTCGTCCGGTGGCAACCGGCATTTATTTTTACCGGTTGGAAGTCGGCGACACGCATAAAACCAAGAAGATGCTACTTTTGAAATAATGGCGAGGGAGTGAACTGTGAAATTGAGTAACTGCCCATACAGGTACCGTAAGATACGATTGGTGTTTTTCGCCGCCCTGGTGGTCCTCCTTGCGCCGATTGCCTACGCGCAGGAAGCTCCGGTGGTGGGCGACATCCCCGATCAGACTATTAATGAAGGCGAAACCTTCACCACGATCAGTCTTGATGATTACGTAACCGACGCCGACCACACCGTCGACCAGATCACCTGGAGTTACAGTGGCAACACTGAGTTGACGGTTACGATTACTGATCGCGTTGCGACGATAACGATTCCG
>CAZVNK010000514.1:0-2104 GCA_964628115.1 uncultured Ignavibacteriaceae bacterium
ACAAGACTGTATGGTCCGATGGAACGGGCGTGGATCTTGTCATCAACCAGATGTGACAGCTCCATCAGGTATATCTGCCCAACGGTTATCTTTTCATCGAACGGCTCGCCTGAAAAACCGTCGTACAGTTCGATCTTGCCGCTTTCCGGCAGTTGCGCCTTCTTGAGCATTTCCTTGATGTCGCTGAGTGCAGCGCCGTCGAAAACCGGCGTGGCAATCTTGACGTTCAACTTCGCGGCGGCCCAGCCCAGGTGCGTTTCCAGAATCTGGCCGACGTTCATACGGGACGGCACGCCAAGCGGATTCAGCATAATGTCGACCGGGGTTCCGTCCTCGAGATACGGCATGTCCTCAACCGGCACGATTTTCGAAATCACGCCCTTGTTACCGTGACGACCGGCCATTTTGTCGCCGACCGACAGTTTTCTGCGAATGGCGACCTTCACCTTGACCAACTGCTTGACTCCCGGCGGCAGTTCCGCTCCGCGCACCACCTTGTCGACTTCGATTTCCATCTCATTGTCCTTGGCGGTCAAAAGCCCGGCGGCCTCGCTCAGAACATTGTCGATCTTTTTGTTGAGGGTATCATTGTCGGTGTACCCTTCGGGTGAGACGGCCGAGTCAAAATCGAAATTCCCCAGTTCTTCCGCGCTGAATTTGTGTCCGGCGCGAATCAGCACGGAATTGTCCACGATGGAGCGGATCGTGCGACTGGATTGATCGCTCATCATCTCGGCCAGCCGAGCGTTGCGATGAGTGACGATCGCGTGCCGTATTTTGCCAAACTGCCGTTTGATCTGCGAAACATCCTGCTTTTCCTGCTTCTTGGCATCGTCAGTGCGTTCCTTGCGAGAAAAGATCTTGGTGTCGATCACGACGCCTTTCATCCCGGGCGGCGCCTTCAGAGAGGCGTCCTTGACGTCTCCGGCCTTCTCCCCGAAAATGGCGCGCAGAAGTCGCTCTTCCGGAGTCAGTTCGGTCTCCCCTTTCGGAGTCACCTTGCCGACCAGAATATCGCCGGCCTCGACTTCGGCGCCGACGCGAACGATGCCGTGCTCGTCCAGATTCAGCAGAGCTTCCTCGGACACATTGGGAATCTCACGGGTAATTTCTTCGGAACCGCGTTTGGTGTCGCGAACCTGCAGTTCGAATTCTTCGATATGAATCGACGTGAAGACGTCCTCACGAATCAGCCGCTCCGAAACGATAATGGCGTCCTCGTAGTTGTACCCGCGCCAGGGCATAAATGCCACCAGGACATTATATCCGAGCGCCAACTCTCCGACGTCGGTCGCCGGTCCGTCGGCAATCACCTCTCCCTGTTCGATACGGTCGCCCTCGTGTACGTTCGGGCGATAGTTGATACAGGTGTCCTGGTTGGAACGACGGTATTTGGTCAGGAGGTACTCATCATCCTCGAAAAAGCCCAGTTGATCACCACGCGGTTTGACGTCGGGCCGAATGACGATCCTATCCGCCGCCGCGTAAATAACCGTCCCCGTCCGCGAGGCCGTAACTGCCGCGCCGGAATCGATGGCCACTTTGCGCTCCATGCCGGTTCCCACGATTGGCGAGGCGGTCCGCAAAAGCGGCACGGCCTGGCGTTGCATGTTTGATCCCATCAGCGCGCGGTTGGCGTCGTCGTGTTCCAAAAAAGGAATCAAAGAAGCCGCGACCGAAACGATTTGCTTGGGCGAGACCTCCATGTAGTCGATTTTATCAGGCGGCAGAACCGGGTAATCGGACCGACTTCGAGCCTTTACCAGTTCTTCCGAAAATTTGTTGTTTTTATCCAGCGGTGTATCGGCCGGTGAAATAATATACCGGTCCTCCTCATCCGCCGCAAGATAGACGATTTCATCGGTCACCCTGCCGTTTTTCACTTTGCGATACGGCGTTTCGAGAAAACCGTATTTGTTGATACGGGCAAAGGTCGCCAGCGAGGCGATCAGACCGATATTGGGACCTTCCGGCGTCTCGATCGGGCAAACGCGGCCGTAATGAGTATGATGCACGTCGCGCACCTCAAAACCGGCGCGTTCACGGGTCAGACCGCCCGGCCCCAAAGCGGACAACCGCCGCTTGTGGGTCAGTTCGGAAAGCG
>CAZVNK010000515.1:0-2100 GCA_964628115.1 uncultured Ignavibacteriaceae bacterium
CGTGTACATCGATGCAAAAGTGGACTTGTATACTTTCACCTGATCGGCGCCAAACTTCGCTACGGCGTCTTTTTCGCTCAATCCGATGCTGCCGATTGGCGGGTGACTGAAGATTACAGTCGGGATGTTGTCGTAGTCCAGTTTTTCATTCGGTTTGTTGTTAAACAGGCGTTCCGACAATCTGCGCCCGGCTGCAATCGCAACAGGCGTCAGCATGTTCTTGCCGGTTACGTCTCCGACTGCGTAGATGCCGTCGACGGAACTGTTCTCGTATTCGTCGACGATGATGAATTTTTTGTCGCTGACTTTCACATCGGTCGCTTCGATGTTTAGACCGTCAATGTTGGCGGTCCGTCCGATCGCCCAAATGATTTTGTCGAAGACTTCCGATCTGCCGTCCTCTAGGTGCAGCGTCAAAGTGCCGTCTGCATTCTTTTCGACAGCTTTCGATACGGCATGCGTATGTAATGTCGGACCATCCTTTTCGATTTCCTCCATCAGTCCTTCGATGATGCTGTCATCGTATTTGCGCAACGGCTTATCATAGCGGACATAAAGATGCGTATCCACTCCCAAATTGTGCAGCACGCCGGCCAATTCGATGGCGATGTAGCCGGCTCCCACGACTGCGACTTTCTCGGGCAGTTCGGTCCATTCGAAGAATGTATCGGAAACGTCGCCTAGCTTTGCGCCAGGAATCCGTGGACGGATCGGTTTTGCACCAGTCGCGATCAAGATATGTTTGGAACGGATCAGCTCGCCGTTCACCTCAACAGTATGGTTATCGACGAATTTGGCGAAGCCTTCAATCACATCGACATTGCGGCGTTCGAAGCCCGCTTGATAGGAGTTGCGGGAACGCTCTACATAGGCGTCCCGGTTCTTCAGCAAGGTCGGAAAGTCGATTTTGTGTGCACCTGTATCAAACCCATAATCTGGTCCGTATTTGTGGATTGCTTCCGATATTTGGGATGCATACCACATGATTTTTTTCGGTACGCACCCGATGTTCACGCACGTTCCACCCAATAAATTCCCTTCGATAACAGCAGTTTTAGCACCGTATTCTGACGCACGGTTCATCGTCGCAATGCCGCCGCTGCCACCTCCGATGGCGATAAAATCATATTCCCTCATTTTGTTCCTCCGTTACTATCTATAGTATTCTCAATTATTTTTTCTTTCCTCCAACCAAACACAACCAATCGTCTGCGATGCCGGCAAAATGGCCTGGTAGCGGCCGTGGTTATCATACGCTTTATAGAAAAGCTTGCCGTCCTCGTTGTAGCCATAAGCATAGACGACTACCCAATGGTTTTTGTACTTGCTGTTGAAAAGCCGCGTCGTTCCGACGATGACCGGTACCGGATTCGGACGGTCCAACAAGGCCGGCACGATTTTTTCCGTGATGAGTCCCGATTTTACGGACCAATCCGGAATGTCCTTAAGCAAAGCCTTCAGTCCGTGCTGCACGTCCCAGAAGAAAGTCCCCTTGTAGGGCAGAAATTCATCAACGACCGTCAGCAAGCCTGCCAGCAGTGTATCTTTATCCAAAGACTTCTTGTATTTCTGCAGAACCGCATCATGCACCAGCACAGCGCTGCAATAAGTGCCACAGATGCCTGGGGTGCCGCTGTTGATCCAGCTGCGGTATTTCGCGAAACGCGCAGGCTTCAACCCCTGCCACTTTTTCGGCATATTCTTTTTTGCTTGAATCTCTTTAGCTGCCTGATTTGACATCATGACAAGTTCCTTTCTTGACGAAGTGAATGTGCTATTCTTTTATTATACACCCAATCAGCTGATTAAATGGAAAAGGATGCTTACGGCACCAGAACCCAGTATCAGCCAAATAGAATCGATTTTTGTAGTCCGGAGCGCATACAATGCCGCAATAAAGATTCCAACCGCAAGGAAATTGACGGTGATTCCGCCGATTAGCGTTCCGCCGGATTGGAACAGAGCAGCCACAAAAAGCGCCAATCCTGCCGCGGCAATCAGAGCTACGACTGCCGGTCGCAGCCCACCAAGGATGCCTTGCATGATTTTGATATCGCGGTACTTATAGTAAGCCCATGCCAAAATCAATGAGAGGATGAT
>CAZVNK010000516.1:0-2097 GCA_964628115.1 uncultured Ignavibacteriaceae bacterium
GGTCTCCTATCTGCCTCTGGATGGAGGTCTCCGCCGGCACAAGGTTGCCGTCCCATGTGACGTATTCTACTCGTGGGGGGGTCATATTGGGATCGTGCTGATAACCAAAGTACCGCCCACCACCCCGGAACATTGGTTTATGGGTGACCGGGTTTAGCTCCAACATACCCTTTGGGCCGATTAGGTTAGGGTCTGCATGTTTTTGGAGTATAGAATCTATCTGAGCATATCGGTTAAAAAGAGCTTTTGCGATGGATTTCGCAGCCGAATTATAACTCGATGTGCCGTAAACATCTTTGGATGTTCTGATATTCGGTACCGGGATAACCAGAAAATCCCCCAGGTCGTGTGTCTCTATCTCCCGAATGCCAGGGAACTCTTCTGCGAATCCGGTAAAATCCAGCCTCTTCCCCAACGTGTTGCCGTTCACCGAAGAATTTAGCTCGTAAACCCTGTGCTCTATGTCAATTTTACTATGAATCTCAACTTTGAGATAGGAGACTTCACCCCGCTTGAAGGTTGTCGCCAGGACATGATACTGTACCCGTCGTAGGTTTCCGGGTTCGACGATGGGATACCAGATGCTTGGAGTGTTGCTCTGAATGATCGCGCTGCCTTCAGTGTCTTTATATATCTTCAGAACACCGTCGCCTAAGCTGTCGCAATCGACCATGACCTCGAACAATGTCTGGTGAAAATCGGATGCGGCAACAAATTCCTTTACTGCTTTGTCCTCTGGTGTGTTTGGGTCAGACGCACCGATTTGGATTTGCTTTCCAAGCAAAAAATCCATTGCGCGTGCTGTACTTTTGGCGAAATACCCCAGCCAGATTTTGAGTTCGCTTTTTCCATCTTCTCGGAGTTGTCTGTCAAAATCTTTCCAGCAATCGTTGAAACGATTTTCGCGAATCGCCAAATTTTCGGTGTATAAGTTCTGTCTTTCAGAATCCGGGGGCCAAGGCTTCGCCTCTTTGAATAAGTCTTCGAGCTTAGTAAATGACATGGAAACACCAGACTCTAAAAATTGATGAGGTTAAATAAGGATTTCAGGATTCTTTGCCCAGTGGTTTGCTAATAAGTTGAAGTGATAATGTCTATTGCTATTGGTTTTCATGTGGCAGGATCGGCACAGTGGAACCAAGTTCCATCGCTTCCCACATCCTTGTCCTTTATTGTAATCACAGTGATGAACATGAAGCTTGTAACCGTTTTCAGGAGCACCGCATATGAAGCACCGTCTACCGAACGCTTCCCGTATTTCTTCTTTCAATCTATTATTGAATTTGGGGCAATATTCGCCGAAACTTATACCGCCCTTCCACATACCACACTTTGGGCCCCGTATTTTCATTGATAAGACTACGGCAGATATCTTCTTTTTGACTTCATCTGATCGCGGTTCCCCGACGTGATAGCTCGTTTCGGGTCGGATTCGCACGCCCATATTTATAAGCCATCGTCTTACTGATGTATAATTCACACCCAGATCAGCGGCTATGAGATTACAGGGACGGTTTCGTTCTAAGTACTCTGACAGTAACCACTCTTTATCAACTGTTTCAAACGTGTATTTGGCAGAATCGAACTTGCTTACACGGCACGCAATTCCATATTTCCTTAGTTGGTAATGGACCGCACCGGGCGTTACATTGAGTTCTTTTGCAATATCCCCCAAAGATCTGCCATTGTTAACATACTCGACGCGAAGCCACGCCTCGTTAATATCATGGCAATCTGATCCACCGCACGCGCACTCCTTTGAGCAATATTTCGCCCACCCCTTTAGAGCTAAATACCGATATGCTAAAAACGAGTTCCCGCAACACGCGCAAGTCCGTTCCACTTTAACAGTGCGTGCTAGATTATAACACGTTCTTGAACAGTATTTAGATCCGCGTTGCCGTTTTTGATATTGCTTTCCACAACACACACACACCAAACTAATCATTTTCGCCTCCGATCACGATCCGAGATAATTTTTATGAGGAAGCCGCTCTCGGAAAAGCGGTTTTCGGGGATCAGCCTATCCTCAGAGGATAATTAGCACCATGCTATATATATGTACCGTGTCGCCGCTTGCTGTTATTGAGCATCATT
>CAZVNK010000517.1:0-2096 GCA_964628115.1 uncultured Ignavibacteriaceae bacterium
TTTCTCTTTCCGGTCGGAGATACCGCCGCCATGGCCTAGGCGGCAGTCGGTTTTCTGGCCGACCGCGAGCCGTTGGACAAGTTCAAGGCGGGGGCGGCGCGCCGGGCGCTGGAACGGTTCAACGCGAACAAAATCATCGACGAGTACGAGCGCTATTATGAGGAAATCCTTCATGGCTGACAACGTGCAACTCGATGTTCTTGCGATTGCGGCGCACCGAGATGACGTCGAAATCACCTGCGGCGGCACGATTATCAAAATGGTCGATGCCGGTTATCGGGTGGGGATTCTCGATTTGACGCGCGGCGAGATGGGAACCAAGGGGACGGCCGAAGAACGCGAACGCGATGCCATCGCGGCGGCGGATATCATGGGCGTAACGTGGCGCGAAAACCTGAGTATCCCGGATGCCGGCGTGGAAGTTACGAGGGAGAACAAACTCAATATCGCGCGGGTCATTCGCAAGTTCACTCCTGAGTTGGTAATTCTGCCTTACTGGGAGCAGAGGCATCCCGATCATCTGGCCGCCTGCCGGTTGGGGTATGATGCCTGTTATCTGGCGGGATTGAAAAAACTCGACATCGAGGGAGAACCGCATCGTCCGCGCAAGATTATCTATGCTTCGTCGTTTCGTGACGTGCGGCATTCGTTTTTCGTGGATGTTACCGATCATTTCGAACGGAAGCTGAAATGCGTGGCGGCGTATACGTCGCAGTTCGACGGGACGCCCGAATCGAATCGCATCTACAAGCCGGGGGTGAATATCTTCGAATTCATGACGGTCACGGCGCAGTATTACGGGCATCTGGTCGGCGTGAAATACGCCGAGGCGTTTTCGATCAAGGAGAATATTCTGGTCGATGATCCGTTGGCGATGAACGTGCGGTCGATATAATCTTTCATACATAGACAAAAGCCCACGGCAGTGTTGCCATGAGCCTGTCGTTCGACTCCTGCTGTCACCTATTTACACGCATCGCGATTGCCGACGTCACTGTCGGCTTTTTATCTGTTGATGATTCATTGATGCCGGACAAAGATAATCACACTGCCTTCCAATCAATAATTCATAACAAAAACGTGGACTAATATTGTTCCCGATTGGGGTGGGTTTCGCGTTGCACGTTCACCGACGAGAAGGCAAGTCATTGGATGGTAATTACATGTGAATCTCAGACGCCTACAGGTAAAAATGCCGGGTGATTTCTTGCCTATTTGCGAGATTTTTATATATTGTTTGCGGAAGCGGATAGGGTCTGGTGGCCCTTGCGGTCTTCAAAACCGTGGGGAGGCGGTAGTGCCGTCTCCGGTGGGTTCGATTCCCACCCCTTCCGTTTTTTTATGGCAAAAAAAGCCCGTCGATTGAAATCGACGGGCCGATAATTGTCGTTTTTTCGTCCTGAATATCAGGTTTTAATCATCACAATGTCCGGGGCCGATGATTCCGTTGTTGTAGTCATCGAACATGGTCTTTAAATCGAGAACCATGTCTTTTTCCTCGCCGCTGAGTTTCTTCCAATCAGTGTAGTCATGGTCGGCCAGGAAAGCATCGGCGTCGGCAATGGCATCGGCGATATCATCATCGCTCGCGCCGGAGGCGACACTCAGTTTCGCGCCCAGCAGTTGCGCGTACAGTTTGGTAATACCGTTGGAATTCTTTCCGTAGGTTTTCATCTTTAAAACATCGACCGCGATCGCGGCATCGGTGACGGCGAGGCTTTTCGCGCCGCCTTCATCGCCGAGCCAGGTCGGCAGATAACCGCTGACCATGTCGTCCTGCGGGCCGAAACCGGCATGCGTTTTCCAATAACCGATGGTGTGTGAGCATCCCTCCTGCGGCGGCGGGGCGACATCCAGATCGAATTTCACCAGCGATTGTTTCTCGAGGTCGGTTTCGTTTTCCCATCCGGTATACAGCCGCCATTCGGCGCCCCGGTTGGTGTTGGGGATGACCTGCCAGATGTAGGCATCGGCCATCGCCAGAACGCTGTCGCACATGGTTTCACCGTTGACCGAATAACAGACGCGCAAATACGGATTATAGCGATCGCTTTCGCGGCTGTGGTAAATCGTCCTCGGATAGGTCTCCTCGACCT
>CAZVNK010000518.1:0-1218 GCA_964628115.1 uncultured Ignavibacteriaceae bacterium
CAGCCGCACCTTCCGATACGGCTACCTTGTTACGACTTCACCCCAGTCATCGATCTCACCTCCGGCGGCTGGCTCCTTGCGGTTATGCGCATGTAAGCGGCTGAGTCCTCGTGCATGATCGAATCCGGAAGCGCGAAATCGATCGTGATTTCGGCGAGGTTATTCCCCTGCACGCTGAATTCGCCGGCGAATCCGGGACTGGATTTGTCGACGGTTTTATCGACACCCGGAAACACGGTGCCGAATTCAAGGTTGTGTTCACCGATCACCACCAGCGCCGGGATGACGGTGGCGGTTGCCTGTATTGTCGCGCTTTCCTGGGCCTGTATACCCGGTATGGCTATCAAGGCCAGAATGATGTATATCATTCCAAGCCGTGGTAAATTTCTTTTACGCATTGTAGCTCCCCACTTCTGATGTTCTTATTTTTCTGGGAAGGGTCTGTGCAAGCGCAATGCCGACCCGGGGAGAGTCTTGTAAGATACTGCCAGGTATGGACATAGGCGAGGCGTCGTCGTCCGGCCTGATGTCATTTTGGCGATCCGGTATTGGGCAAATCCCACTGTGTTTCTTGTAAATGTCTGATAGTTAAGTGATTACAAGTGCAGGAATCGTCTCGGATAAAATCCGAATCAATGCCAAACGGCGTAAACCGGCTGATATTCGGCCAAACGGCTTGATAGACAGTTGCTTGGAATAATCCGGCTTCGATAAAATTTCAGATTCGGACTAAAGCGGTATGGGAATGTTCCGATACCTCCCAATAAGAACGGCTGTTGAAAAATTGAACAGCATTGGAGGCTGTATATGAAATGCCGCGAAGTGTCGACGCTTATCTGCTTCGCGATTCTGCTTGTATCGACGCCCCTGACCGCTCAGGAGATGATCTGGTCGGCGACGTACGGCGGTCAGTACAATGACAACGCGTACGCGGGGTGTCAGATCGACGACGGGTACATTCTACTCGGTTCCACTTTCTCATACGGTTCCGGAGGATTCGACTTTTACGCCCTGCGGCTCGGTTCCGCCGGTGATACGGTGTGGACGAATACCTACGGCAGTGCCGACGCGGATATCGGCTATGACGTGCGGGCGACGTCCGACGGCGGATTCGTTATGGTCGGTTCGACCCGGTCATACGGTGCCGGAGGAAAGGACGTCTATCTGGTCAAAATCGATTCGACCGGGGCGATGCTCTGGGAGAAGACATACGGTGGA
>CAZVNK010000518.1:1228-2079 GCA_964628115.1 uncultured Ignavibacteriaceae bacterium
GGCGGTTTTATTATATGCGGCACGACCGGTTCGTACGGAGCGGGATATGACGATTTGTATTTCGTCAGAACCGATTCGGTCGGCGACACGGTTTGGACGACCGCAGTCGGCGGCGCGGGCGGAGAATCCGGATCGGCGGTGTGCCTGACCGGTGACGGCGGCTGTATGGCGGTCGGCTCGACCGGTTCGTATGGCGATGGGTACAGCAGTATCTACGGCGTCCGCTTGAATGCCGACGGAGACACGCTTTGGACGGCAGTGTACGGCGGTTCCGGGGCGGATTTCGCCTACGGACTGGAAACGACGGTCGACGGTGGTTTCGTGATCGCCGGAGCAACGTCATCGTCCGGCGCCGGATACACCGACGCCTACGCGGTCAAACTCGATGCCGACGGTGTCGTGCAATGGGATAAGACCTACGGCGGTTTGTACGACGACCGGGCATACACGGTAACCCGAACACTCGACGGCGGATATCTTCTGGCCGGATCGACCGAGTCGTTCGGAGCGGCGGAAATCGACGTCTACGTGATAAAAACCGCGCCCACCGGTGATACCGCCTGGACCCGAAGATACGGCGGAACCAAGTCCGATTACGGCCGGATGGTGTTTCAGGAAACCGGACGGGATTATCTCGTGCTCGGATATTCGTTTTCCAACTCCTCCGGGGGATCGGATGTATATCTGGCCAAGATCGCCGGGGAATCGACCCCGGTCGAGGACGAATACGACAATCTCTATCCCGACGAATTCGTTCTGGAACAAAACTACCCCAATCCGTTCAATGCGACCACGACGATATCGTATACGCTTCCGCGTCGCACGAACGTGCAAATCGCGATTTACATTAT
>CAZVNK010000519.1:0-1726 GCA_964628115.1 uncultured Ignavibacteriaceae bacterium
TTATCGCCCGGTACACCTGGGAAACCCAGGACGACAATCAAACGGCGTCGGCGGATCATTACCTTCATTTGCTTAAAGACATTGTCGCCGATCCCAACACGATGACTATCAGCGCCGAAATCAGCGAGAATCATTCGGCATTATTCACCTCCGACAGCAGTGAGTGTGAATTCGATGCACTTTTTTACGAAGACGTCGACGATCTTGAATTCGATCTCGATGCCGAGGGGGAAACGGTCGAATGTCCGAATTCGGGAGGAATCGAAATCAATTCATTGATTTCTCTGGAATGCACCAGTGAATACCATCCGATGGATACTTTGCGTATTCTGGGAGAATGGGAATTCACCGCGGACGTGCTCGATGAC
Source organism: uncultured Ignavibacteriaceae bacterium (assembly GCA_964628115.1). GTDB lineage: Bacteria > Zixibacteria > MSB-5A5 > GN15 > PGXB01 > JAFGAL01. The sequence continues at coordinate 369 of CAZVNK010000519.1, forward strand.
GGCAGGATTCGGTATATGTACACCGACGACAATGTCACGTTTATCACCACGCAAACCTGCGGCGAGGAAAGCAAATCCTCATCGGCAAGTTTGTGGCTGTTCAATCCGGAGTTTAAGTAGACGGTTGCATAAAAATGAAAAACGGTGGGGCGATCTCCCCTGCCGTTTTTTATCGATTATTATAACACGGGGCATTGCCTCACGTGCTATCAATGCAGTATACTACCGCAGACAGGAAATAACATCGACAAGGGATAATAATAGCCATGAAATCAATCTGTATGACAATGATGGTTCTGGCGATTCTGGCAGTCGCCCCGTTCGTGGCCGACGCTCAAACCACGATACATTTCGGCGGAAAAGGCGGAGTGATGTTTTCCGGGATATCATCCGATATCATCGACGCCGAAACCAGAAGCAATCTGATAATCGGCGGATTCGTCGAAATCAGGCTGGGCGCGTTGTCTTTGCAACCGGAACTTCTGTATGTATCGCGAGGCTACGCACTCACACCGGCGGAATTGCCTAAAGTCGGCGACGTTACAGAAGTGGAAATCAACTATGTTGAAATGCCGTTACTGGTCAAATACTCACCGGTATCCACTCCCCTAATCCGTCCGCACCTGTTTGCGGGACCGGCAATCGCCGTTGAAATCGGCGCGACATCATATACGTATATCAGCGAGGCCGACGTCGGTGGCTTTGTCTACAACGTGGAGCTGAATGGAGTGATCGGGGCCGGGGTCGATATCGCGTTTGGTAATGGCAAATTCGTCTTCGATGTTCGATACACGCACGGTTTTACCGATACGTTCGACACCGGTGAACCGGAAGTGCTCGATGCCGGAAAGAACACCGGCTTTGCGATAATGGTGGGATATTCACTGTAGAATCAGTCTCCGAACGCGAAATTTCGACGTTTTTTCAGTCAAAGGGCTTGACGCATGTATTCACGCACGGCGCGTTATTATGATCTGATATACGGTCAATTCAAGGACTATCCCAAAGAGTGCCGACTGATCGACGAATATATCAAAACGCGAATGCCGTCGGCCAAACACCTGCTTGATGTTGCTTGTGGAAGCGGCGCTCATGCCGAGATACTGTCGCGCGAGTACGGTTATCGGGTCGACGGGCTTGATCTCGAACCGGAGTTCGTCGAAATCGCCAAAGGCAAAACGATAAACGGCATCATTTATCATGGGGATATGATCGATTTCGATCTCGGCAGTACCTATGATGTCATACTCTGCCTGTTCAGTTCGATTGCATACGTGAAAACAGAACAAAACGTAATCCGCGCCCTGACATGCTTCCGTCGACATCTGGCCAATGACGGCATGATGCTGGTGGAACCC
>CAZVNK010000519.1:1791-2072 GCA_964628115.1 uncultured Ignavibacteriaceae bacterium
AGTTCTTTCCCGGACGGGTGCATCTCGATTCCGCCGAAGATGAAAATACCAAAATCTGCCGGATGGCTTTCAGCGAAATGATCGGAACGATTTCCCGTATTCGCTTTGAATACCTGCTCGGAACCCACGAAGGTCTGGCCCATTTCAGCGAGGTTCATGAATTGGGATTGTTGACCAAAGAGCAAATGCTTGATTGTTTTCGACAGGCAGGTCTCGACGTTTCCTATCACGCCGGCGGATTTTGCGATCGGGGATTATATATCGCGCGGAGACCGTAGATC
>CAZVNK010000520.1:0-2070 GCA_964628115.1 uncultured Ignavibacteriaceae bacterium
GTCGGCATCCGAAACGTTATCATTCCATCCGACGATCCCTATCTGCACTGGGAACCGGACCGTCAATACGGCCGGGCGATTCTGTCTCTGCGCCATGCCGGGTACTTGGCGGGATTGGGAGTTCTTGGCGACAATACCCTGTTGATCAATGACATCTACGGAAACATGATTCAACTGGGTGCGGTCCTGGTGGATCGAGCGCTCGACGGCGATCCGCCGGCGGAGTACGATGCCTGTCCGGAGGATTGCTCGTTGTGTCTGGATGCCTGCCCGCAACAGGCGCTTGACGGCGCCACGGTCAACCAGAAACGCTGTCGTCCGAAATCAAACCAGGTCACGCCGAAGGGTTACACGATAAAGACCTGCTCGATTTGCCGCAGTATTTGTCCCCAGTGTACCGGTCTGAACGGGCACCGAACCTGAGATTCCGACACCTCCGCTCCTATCCGCCTCTAAAGCCGGGGCGGAATTGTCCGAAAAAGAGAGAAAAGGAAGAGGAGGCATGATTACCCAGTTCGTTCAACAGGTTCTTGACGATAATCCTCAGCTGTCATCACTGCCGCAGACCATGGTGGAAGTGCTTCGCGTGGCGCGGGACGAAAACGCCTCGGCATGCGATCTCGCCGAGATACTTCAACGAGACCCCGCCATGACCGCAAAAGTCCTGCGCATGGTCAATTCCCCGTATTACGGGATGATGCGTGAAATCGGATCGGTCAGACAGGCGGTGCAGACAATCGGAACAAGGCAGGTTATGGCGCTGGCTTTGACCTCATCCATATACCGCATGACCGATAACTGGGATTCGTCTTTGAATCGAGTGCGTTTCTGGAGGCATTCACTGGAAGTGGCCATCGCCTCCCGCATGATTGCGGAAAAGGCCGGATACCGCCATTCCGAAGAGACGTTCGTAGCGGGACTGCTTCATGATATCGGCCTGCTTATACTGGAAAATGCCGCCCCGGAACAGTTTTCACGGGTATGGAAACAGGCGGAACGCGATGGTAACCTGCCGGAAATCGAGATCGAAACCTGGGGAACCAATCACGCCCTGATCGGCCAATACCTATTGGAACGCTGGAATCTGCCGGAGGCCATCACCAGAGCGGTCGGCCGACATCATTCCACATTTTTGCCGGGAACCACCAACCCGGAATTGTGCACCAGTCAGATTGTTTGTCTGGCGCATTTGATTTCAAAGTTTGCGGTATCCTCCGAACATGTTTTGAATTCCGACCTGTTGGTTAACAAGGAAGTCCTGCGAAGAAATCTCAATATCCCCACCGGTGAAATACTGGCCATTGAAAAAACGCTGTTCAGCCGAACCTTGGAAGAGGCCGCCTACCTGGAAATCGACGTCGGCTCGGCCGATGAGATCATGCTGGAAGCTAACCGGATGCTGTTCGACCAGTACGTAACGATCGAAAATCTATTGCGGGAAATCCGCGATCTGCGCCATCGCGACAAATGGGACAATATAATTAATGAGTAAGACCGGCGACCACTCCCGAACAATATCGTCAACGCGATCCTATGACGTTAACGTCTTCAGACGCTTGCGAGTATCATCAATTATTTTCAACGGCAGATCGGCTTTGCCCCAATAGCGCAAGACCTTCCGATAATTGGCGACCGCGTCGGCGGTTTGCCCCAACCCTTCCTGAGCCATCCCGATATAATACAGCGAGCGAATATAATACAGCGCGTTGGTGGTCTCGTCTTCTCCGGAAATGACCGTCTGCAAATCCTTGATGCCATCCTCATACTGCCCAAACAGGACTTTAAATCTGCCGAGCGAAAATCGGTTATCGGTCCCCGCCTGATTGTTTTCGGTAACCAAAATCTCAAAAAAGCGAATAACTTCGGCGGTATCCTGCCGGCACACAGCGGTAAACTGGCTGTCCAAAATATCAGTCAACGGCCACATCTCTTCAGGAAGCAGACTCCGAAACGCCGACATCTTGGCATTGAAAATCGGACGGGCTTGCGGCTCACTGGCGGGATCGATATTGACCATCAAAAAGGGATAACCGAAACCCTGAAGCGGGGTTGACCATTGGTAACTCAATT
>CAZVNK010000521.1:0-2066 GCA_964628115.1 uncultured Ignavibacteriaceae bacterium
TTCGCGCGTGATGACGTCGTTGACGTGGGTGTACGGTATACAATTGTCGACAAAGAGCGATTGTGTCGGCAGTCTTTTGGCAAATACCACGACGGCCTTGCAATCGCCGAAAATATCGGACGGGTGAAATCCTAACGGGGCATCGGCAAATCGTTCCACCGGCGCTATTCCGCATAAATCCGCCCCGGCCTTCATGACCAGGTTTTTAACATCGAGTGAGTCAATCATGTTGCACCTACCGCAAATGGGATTACTGTCGTTGTCGTTTATTTATGGAATTATACGGATAGTCTTACGCCGGGTTTTGGTTAACTTCTGTCGGATTATCGGTCCGTGAGATTTCGCGGCGGAACCACGTCGGGCAAAAAACATACCTCGCAAACATCATCGCAATCGCTTCCCCAATAATCATTTAAGACTATGCCGGTCGATTATATGTCAAATATTAAGAATTGTATCACAAGGGTATGCATCCGTTGTCTCGCCGTTTTCGGCTTGACTTAAATCCCAATGGTGGAGTAAATTTAATATTGAGCGCGCAGTTTTAGTCCATAACCAAAATTCCGGTAACCTCTTATTGCCTGGGCCAGGCGGAAAGGAGGGTAGTCTGATCGGCCACAACCGATATTTCTTTTGGAAACAGGTACTATAGCATCTAACCTCACCTCAATCGGAGGGAAATGAGAAATTTCGTAACCGCCTTGTTGTTCCTCTTCCTGATTTCAGGAGTTGTTGCGATTGATGGAATCAAGAAATCGGATCAACCCCCGGGAATTCGCTCATTCATCGATTATGTCCCCGATCGTATCAGCGTGGTGATGAAATCCGATATCGGGCCATTGACTACGCACACGAATACCAAAGGCATCGTGCAGGTCGGCGAAACGGAATGTGTCAGGATTTTCAGGCGGTTGGCATTCATGTGCTTTTGTGTGTGTCTTTTTGTATCAAATCAAGTGAATACCTGTTCATTAAAATGCAGATGAGTTGCACCATATTAATTACGAGTGAACGATATTTGTCGTGTTTTGATTTTAAATCGTGATTTGTATCATAATGTTTGGTTGTTTTTCTTAACACCAAAGATGTCTGCGGCATACACATCGACTTACGTATGAATGAATGTTTTTCGGAGTTAGGCTGACATTTATCACTACTACATGGAATTGCTTATGTACTTCAAAAACACGTCATAATTGGAAGGAGGGATGTGAATGAATCTAGTCAAACAATCCGGCTTTTTATTCTCTAAACAATAACAAACTTCTCTCTTTTTTTAGGAGGTCCTCATGAGAAGGAATGTTTTCTTGGTTATTGCCTTTCTTTTTATCTTTGCCGGTCTTGTTTATGCCGCTGAAGATTTCAAAGTGAAAAAAATCGTCGACTATTCTCAAAGCTCACAATATGTAGACGGTGAGATTGTTGTCAAGTTCAAATCCGATGCTGATAATCAAGCAAGAGCCAGAACAAACGTTCAACTCGGTGCGGCCGAGTTATCGACCAGCCGTTACAGCCGTGTTACGCGTCTCAGCGTACCCACCGGCAAGACGGTTGAAGAAATGGTCAGGCTTTACAGCGCCGACCCGAACGTTGACTATGCCGAACCGAACTATATCGCCCATGCCTTTATGACCCCCAATGATACCTATTACTCGTATCAATGGCATATGCCGATGATCAACATGGAATCAGCATGGGATGTCACGGCCGGCTCCGGTGTTATTGTTGCGGTTATCGACGGTGGTGTGGCATATGAAGACTATGGTAATTATTATCAGGCTCCCGACCTGGCCGGGACCCATTTCGTCGATGGGTATGATTTCGTAAACAATGATACCCACCCGAACGATGACAACGCTCACGGCACGCACGTCACCGGCACGATTGCGCAGACCACGAACAACAGCCTTGGCGTGACGGGCGTCGCCTTTGACTGTAGTATTATGCCGATCAAGGCCTTGGACGCCTCGGGATCCGGTTCCTATACCGATATCGCCGATGCCATCTACTGGGCCGCCGATAACGGCGCCCACGTGATCAACATGAGTCTCGGTGGAACCTATAAC
>CAZVNK010000522.1:0-1504 GCA_964628115.1 uncultured Ignavibacteriaceae bacterium
GTTGATGCAATACGCCGACCGGTATGCCGATGGCGGTCTCACACCCGGGGGGAGCCATGCCGATGTCCCGCCGATGATGTCGATATCGGATTCAGCCCTTGCCATACGTATATGGGAATCGGACGACTCCTATCTTGTCGAGGTTACCGCCCGAACGAAGTCACCTGAGGGAGTATTGCTCTTGACACCGCGCGAACGAGTGATCCGACCGGGGTATTCCAGTCGGCTGTATCATGAACATACGGGAATGGATGACTTTCATTCGGAGCAATACGGCATTCTCTTCACGCCCGAGGAAGTCGGGATATATGACTACTATACCGACCTGTTGATTGCGAAATACGCGATGGGATTTGCTCCATCCGATGAGTACCTGTCCGAAAATCGCATGTCGCTGACATTTCGAATTGACGGTCAATGTATAACCAATCCTTTGGAAGCGTATGATTGCCGAGTTGTCTTGCGGTAATCTTTCATGGAATATAAGAGTGGCGGTTTAATTTTGATTGAAAAAGAGAATCAGGAGGAAATATGAAATCAATCAGGGTCTTGTTGATAATAATTATACTGCTTGTTCCGGTTCAATATGCGACGGCACAGGTTGAGGAGAATCCGGGCGAGGTTGACACGATCAATGCGTATCGGGATTCCGTTGATAATGCACAGGAGATGGTCTTCGCAGAAATTCAAAGCGGCTTCGAAATCTTGCGCCCGATTTTCGTGCGGGGTTGTTTCGATTGTCATTCCACGCAAACCGTTTACCCCTGGTATCATAAAATACCGGTCATTAAAGGCATGATTGACCATGATGTCAAGGAAGGTCGGGAGGAACTGGACATGACCGACGGTTTCCCGTTTGCCGGGAAACTCGATCCGGTTCATGCACTGGAGGAAATCGCCGAAGTTCTCGAAGAGGGCGAAATGCCGCCGATGAAATACCGGATTTTGCACTGGAATGCCAAACCGAGTGATGCCGAAGTCGATTCCATCATGGCCTGGGTCGAGACGAGCCTGATGTTGATACCGGTTCATCAGGATGTCAATGTCGACCGCGAAGATGATGACTGATCTCACTGATAAGACTCCGCAGAAAAGTCGATGATGGCGAAAAGCCCGGCGACATGATTTCCGAGTCTTTCGGTATGACCGTTTCTGACATTTGATCTTGACACCGGGCAGTCGAGGCCCGTATACTCGTCGTGACGGATACGATATGGGAAGGACAACGACACCGAATACACAATGACATGTATAATACTTGATATCAAATCCATGTGGAATTGCGTGAAAGGAGGATGTATCGCCGATATCCATAGGGGGGCGGGAGACGCCCGCGCGGGCTCCCGTTATCGAAAGCAAAGATATTGCCTGAAAGGACAAGGAGGAGAAATGAAACTGGCACGAATCACTCTGGTGGTGCTGATGATACTGGGACTGGCCGCGATTGCCGGCGCCGACGTCGTGGTGAAAAGCAAAATTACCACCAATATTCTGGCGGCGGGAT
>CAZVNK010000522.1:1578-2052 GCA_964628115.1 uncultured Ignavibacteriaceae bacterium
CGTTCGATATCACCCGCCTGGACAAGGAATTGATCTGGTCGCTCAATACCGGGGATAAAAGTTATCGCGAGATGAGTTTCGAGCAACTCAAGGCCGCGCTGTCGACCAAGCCGAAAACCGGCTCGGCCGCAATCGGTGGCGGCGATCCCGAACAGTACACCTGGGATATCAAAGTGGAAGAAATGCCCGGTGGAGAAAAAATCGGCGGTTTTGCCTGTGACGGTATGGTTGCCAAAGCCAAGGGCGTCAGCAAGGAGGATCCCGAGGACGTCGTGGTGGTCACCTACAAAATGTGGTACACCGACAAGTTTCCGGGATTTAAGACCTTCAAGGAGTTCCAGGGAACCTTCGCCGAGAAACTCGGCTCCGACCAGTTCGGTGAACAGCGGCGGCTGGCCAACATGCTGAGCATGTTCGGCGAGAAGCTGGACGTGTTAATGGAGAAGATGCAGGCGATCGAGGGCATGCCGATGA
>CAZVNK010000523.1:0-2046 GCA_964628115.1 uncultured Ignavibacteriaceae bacterium
GTCTCTTTTATGATTGTGACGCCTACCACACTTCACTGGGGATGGAAGGATATCAGGATGATATAACCGGCCATAGCCGTGATGAGGGGATTGCGTATGTCATCGACAATGACGGCGATCCCGACGGCGGCACGTTTACCGCTCTCAGTCCACTGAAAACATTTGCCTGCAAGTATCTGGCGACGTCGTTTTCCGCAACGGATACCAGCTATAACTGGTGGCTTCCGAACGGCAATCCCATCCATGATTTCGGGCCAAGAAAAAAAGGCACACCCGAAGATCCTTTCCGCGACTTCGGTGGTTTTTTGGGGACACCTGAAGGTGATGAAAACAAGCATTAGATCATGCGGCATCAGGAATGGGATTACAACCAGTGTGAAGCCCTTGTCGCTCCGATTGACGACACGACGTGGTTGCCGGCATATGCAAACGCCTACGACTTTGCCGACGGATACGATACGCGTTTCCTACTGTCAATCGGCCCATTTGATTTGATGCCCGATAGTAGCATTCGTGTTTTATACACCAATTTCACTGGCGATGCAATTCATGTCAACCCAAACAATGGCAATAATCTTCCCGATCAGCCTTATGTATACGAGGCCAATCTTAATTGGGACAATGTTCTGGCAAACGCCGCCCGTTCCGATACACTCAAGGATTTCCTGCTTGATCCCCTTGGTGAAGTGGTTGGACTGAGAATCGCCAACCGCTATGAAGACTCTATTTTGCTTGCCTGGGATCCCTGGGTGTTTGACAATGTCGAAGGATATGAAATCTACTTGTATGAAATTCCTATCGATACCTTCCCCTATCCCGGTGTCGTCCCCCCCTGGTTTGTTCCGGATAATCCCCCGCTGATTGCAAGCGTTGGGCTCACTCATCGATACATGTTGACCGGTTTGGATGAAAACACGTGGTATGCGGCCAATGTTGCTCATCGCACAGTCGATCCGGGAGTCGGAGATCTGGGGACATCGACATTCTTCCATCTTGCCGACCGGGCTCCTGCACCTGAGCAATTAGAAGAATACGCTTTCGTCGAAGAAAACTCCGGCGATCCGGTCGTATTGAACTGGGCCGCCCCGGATGGTATGGATATCGATCATTATAACATTTACAAACTCGATTCGATTGCGGAGTATCCAATTCCCTACCACGCTTTCTACGACGACGGTTCATTTTCACAACACATCATCCCTTACAATACATTCGTAATAGACGAAGACACCTTCTACTACTATCAAATGCCGATACTCGACCAGGTCGATTCCGGCATCACGACCTATCAGGATTTCACACTGCTTGAGGACAGCGCGTTTTATATTATCAGCGCTGTCGACAAATATGGGCATGAGTCTGAGTTTTCTGCGGTCATGACCGCCTATGGCATTCCTGATCGCACCAGGGATGTATTGGTCATTCTTAACGGATATTCCCGAACGTTCTTGACCGATCAGGATTCCGTTATCACCTTTTATGATAGAGTCCTGGCTCCATATCAATATGACCTGTACTACTTTTATGATTCTCTGGAAACCGAGTTTACTTACAATTGCGGCGAAGGACTTGGATCAGTGGACTGGCGGCATCTCATGCCATATCAATTGGTCATATTCGACGGAAACATCGCCCGTTTTGATGTTCTGTGGGAATGTTGTGAAGAAATGGATCATGCCGTTGCGAAATATATACAAAGCGGCGGGACGCTGGCGTATTTCGGTTCCTTCGATGATTATACCGGCATTGCCCAATACGCACCCCCGTACTATTATCAAATCGATGATGATTTTATCGACTCATACTTCGGCATCGATTCCGTTTATATCGCCGGGTATCTATATTTCACTCATTACACCGCACCGCCCTTCATTGACACACTTATGGGACTGCGAGGGGTCGATCCGCAATATGACTGGCCGGTGCTTGAATATGATACCGCCCATTATTCTTTCCTGGAAAGCATGCGCAACGTCTGGCCCGACAGCACCGCCCCGGTTCCGGCCGTGTTTGCCCATGACGAAAACGATACGGTTCTCTACCGCT
>CAZVNK010000524.1:0-2042 GCA_964628115.1 uncultured Ignavibacteriaceae bacterium
ATGGATGAACGAAGACGACACACTCGCAAAAGGATTAATTCCTACATTGCGGTGTATGAGCGCATGACCGACGATCATCTCGGATGCCTGGTGGACATGACTCCCAACGGCATCAAGTTGATGAGTAATCGTTCTTTCGAGAAGGGAAGTATAGTTTCTTTGCGGATGGAAATCCCGTTTGAAATCAAGGGCGGGAAAAATATCCACGTCGACGCTTTGTGCATGTGGTGTAGCAGTAAGGATTATCCGGATTTGTATGAAACCGGATTTCAGTTTCAGAACGTTGCGCCGGAGACGGAGGAAATAATCCGTCATTTGATCGCGAGTCCGCTTTTTAAAGAGACCTTGAAATTCGCCGCGTCGTAAATACGGCGGCCGATCAGTATTTCCTTTCATTTCGCCGGGCGTCGTTTTCATGAGATGCCGTTTGGCAGGACACAACCAGAGCACCCCTATGCCGGATCGCACCGGTATCCGGAAAGCCGTATATAAAAAAGAGAGCCGTGTTAACGGCTCTCTGTATGTACGATCGGTGTGGGAATCGGTTGTTACGGTATCAGGCATCCCGGAGGACAGCAAAGAACCGGATCGCCGACCGGATCCTGATAGACATGCTGAATCGTCGCCAGAATGTCAAGCAGGTTGATCGTCGGTTCTGAGACCGAAGGGCCGTCACCGTTACAATCAAGCAGAGCATTACAGCCGTTCGGATTCGGCGGATCGCCGACCGGATCCTGATAGACGAATTGAATCGTCTGCAGAATATCAAGCAGGTTGATCGCGCCGTCGCTGTTGGCGTCACCGGCCAAACCGTGCGCCAGACAGCAATTTTCAATCACCGGTCCATCGGCAATTGCCCCTGTCATGACTCCGACGACGTGGTAAGTCGTGATAGTGCCTTTGCTGAGATTGATGACGATGATTGTATCACAGGAATCCAACACCGGCACCGTGTTGTTTTTCCAACCCGCGCAGAAATAGACATCCTCATCACCGCTGACTTCCTGCCAGTAGGTTCCGATGGCCGAATCGATCGGATTGACATCGGGATTGTCGTGGCAAGTTCCTTTCTCCAGTCCGGTACAGGCGTCGCGCATGACATAGTTCAGGAACATGCTATCCGACGGCGTCCCGACCGGTGTGGTTACAATGGTCGGTCCGATCCATTTCATCAAGTATCCGGACGTCTCCGAATCTTTTTCCATATACAGTGAATCGGTGGCGCTCAGTTTTTGGTTGATGTCAAGATCAGCCCAGGCGTTGGCAGTCCAGATACGGCAATACACCGGATATAACTCATGCCAGACAGAGTTAACCGGATCACCATCGGGGGGTCGATAACCGTCGCGATTGTCAAAATGGTAATTGCCGGTCGGAAGCGGCTCCGGAGGCTCCGTCTTGATTTCCTTGCCGACAAACCCGGTTTCGTAGGCCCGAATGAGATAGTCCTCACTTGTCATGGATGCGGCATTCCAGACGGTAATCGTGTCATTGGCGCCGACGATACCGTCCGGTGTCAACGGTCCGATACCATCCGGATCAGCATCTTTCCAATACGAGACAAAATAGGTTGCGGGATAACACCCGGTCAGGGTGGCATCCAGCCAGTAGGTGCTGTCGATGTCTGTCATATCCGCAACGTCCGGATTCTCCGCACCCGGATATGCCCAGTAATAGAGATGTAAAGAATCATTGGGATTGGCAATCCTCGTCGTCGTGATTGCGGGCCCGACCCATTCTATCCGGTAATAACTGGTGTCGAGCATCGTTGCGGAATCAATGGTTATTAAATAATCGTCTTTGTCGAAAGTACTCGAGCCATTATCAAGCCAGTCCCAGGTAATCTCGATGCGGCAGAATCTCGGCCACCATTCGTGCGTAACCTTCATCGCCAATAAAGTCTCGGTTGGTTTGTAACCGTCGGTGAAATGCTTATGGACGTCGCCCTCCGGAAGTGACATGGGTGGCGCGGGCGGCAGTTCCGATGCCAGCGGAGGCCAGGTAAAGATATTGTGATTGGCGATCCACTGTTTGGCCATATC
>CAZVNK010000525.1:0-910 GCA_964628115.1 uncultured Ignavibacteriaceae bacterium
GGTGATTTCTCATGGCAAACCGACGAAACCGACGCCGATGTATATACTCTGATGTTCAAGGCGACCGATGCGATCGAACCGTCACTGTATGATTCGATTGCCGTCGTGATAACGGTGTATGATCTGAACGCCAACGTGGTTATTCTCAAACCGGACACGCATCGGATTATCGATGCACAAATCGTCCGCCCCGTCACCGACACGGTGTATCTCGGAGAAATCGATCATCGACCGGTCGCGGATATCGATCCGGCCTCTCTGATGATAAACGATGCCATCGCACCGCAGGCCTGGACCATACTCGATTCCTTCCCGGGTTTCTTTACCGAAGTCCTTCAGGTGCTGATTCCGACCCGCGAATTCGTGCTGGGGTACGGTGTGCAGTTCGACACCACCGTTCTGACCTTTACCGTCACCGGTGAATTTACGGATGCAACGCCGATCTCACTCGAGGGTGAATTCGTCATGATCGGTCATAAATCCGGAGATGTGAACAACGACGGCGAAACGAATCTTCTCGATATCACCTACCTGATCGGAACCGTCTATCAACATGGCCCTGACCCGCTTCCCTGCCGCGAGGTCGGCGACGTGAATCAGGACGGAGATGTCAACCTGCTGGACATTCTGGATATTATCCGCAAAGTCTACGGTCAGGATTGGTAAGTCTTTATGACCGGAGACGGCTCGTCCGTCTCCGGTCATGGCAATATCACCCGTCTCGGTCTCTCTTTTATCTTGACCGGGTTAATCCGAAAGGTATATTACGGTTGATCCTGCATGTTCATTACGTTGGTTTGGATCATCTAATTACACATCGGCCTGCTTGCGAGGGCCAAATACCATATCGTTTCACTCAGGACTGTGGGGCCGTGTGGGATCGCGGAAGAGAAACAAATTACATGTCGGG
>CAZVNK010000525.1:920-2035 GCA_964628115.1 uncultured Ignavibacteriaceae bacterium
CAAAGAAGAAGGAGGAACCGAATGATCATCGGGAAAAAACCGAAATCCTCGCGATTTCAATTTCGGTGGTTTCCGGCACTGCTGGTAACCTCGCTGATCATCGCTTCGGTAGCCGCCGCCGGAGAATACGAATTCACGGACGACTTTGACGACGGAGACATGGCCGGATGGACGATTATCGAAATGGACAACAATCTCGGCAACGCGGCCGTTACCACCGCACAACCTCACAGTGACGGATACGCCGTGCTTGCCGAATCATCGACCGGTTCGATGACAACCGCCGTTCAAAAAGACGACTTCGCCGCCGCGTACGGCATGTACGAAGCCTGGTTTTATGTGTCGGGAGACGCGGCCGACGCCAGACTGTATTTTCAACTGGTTGATCAGGACAATTACTATCTCGTGCGCTGTGTTCCCCGCAACAGCGATATACCGGGGATATACTTCGATCGTTGCCAGGATGGAGTCGTCACCACGCTGGAGACGGTCCCTGCCTATTTCGACACCGAGAAATGGTTCAAACTGACGGTTATCCGTTACGGTCACGGCAACACCAAGATTTCAGTAAATGACGTTCTGCAAATATATCGTAACGATATTGTCAAACTGACTCCCGGAAGTTTCTGTTTCGGTTCGCGGCAGTCGGCCTATGTCGACGATATCAGCTTTACGAGTATCACGCCCTCGGCGGTTATGATTCCCGAACTTCAATATATCGTCGACGCCCAGGCGGTGATGCCTCTGCTGGACACTGTTTATCTCGGCAATCTCGAGACGTATTCCGTCAACGATATCGATCCGACAACCATCCTGTTCAACAATGCGGTCGGCCCCGTATCATGGTCGATTCTGCCGACGCATCCCGACTTCGACACGGAAGTGATGGAAATTATCATCTCACGGCGTGAATTTATCCTGAGTTTCGGACTACTGTTTGACAGCACCGTACAGGTGTACACCATGGACTACACCTGTCCCGGTAAATGTGCGGAGCGTATGTACGGTCTGGTCACCATGCGCGGGCATCTGTCCGGCGATGCCAATGGTGATAACAAGATCAATCTGGTTGATATTTACTACATCGCCGATCATATATACGAAGACGGTCCCGC
>CAZVNK010000526.1:0-2023 GCA_964628115.1 uncultured Ignavibacteriaceae bacterium
CAATCATACCTCGGCGAATTTCGACCAAAACGATATGATTCTCGGTATCATTTGCGATGATGACATGACCGACGACTGCGGCAATATCCCTCCGGGGGTGCCGCCGAACTATTTCGGCGTGGACACTTCGTATTTCCTGGGTGAACCGACCCTGCCGTTGCCGCCTCCCGACAGTGGCGGCGTATACGTGTATTACGACACGACCACGCAACTGTGGACGATCGCGTCGCATATCTATTCAAAAGGGAATTCCCTCGAGCAGTTTCACGGCAGTGTGGTGGCTTTGCTTGACGAGCCGCCGCAATACGGCGTGAACGTTTTTATCGATAATTTCGAATTATGGCATGATACCCTGTCATACTTATGCATGAAACAGAACGATCGCTGGGGGTGGTCTCTGTGGGACAGCACCCTGGGCCTGTATGAAATCTGGTGGGATGTGACCACCAGGGAATATAAATTCGGCGCCGGCGATCTCAATGATTTTCTGATTATACAACTGGTGGGAACCGCTATCGATTTCAATGTCTGGTCGAACAGCCATTATAACTCGTTCGGCGCACAGGAAATCTATCTCGGCGCAAACAAGACGCCGCTGTCGTCGATACCGGGATTTTACGATTTCGGCGGATTCGATACGATCGACCAGTATCAACAGGCGGTCGGTTCCAATCCCTCCGACGATCCCAATACCAGTGTGTTTTCACGGCATTGCGGAGTCGGCAGTTCTTACAATAAATTCGGATTGATCGATTCGACGGATACCTATAACTGCGATCCGATTTATGGCGAGCATTACGCCGGGCCGTGGGTGTATCAGGCCGACGGGATTCAGTTTTCTACCGCCGGAATCGGCGACCAGTGCACGAACAACAATCCGCCGACCTGTAATCTGCCGAATGATACGACCTTTTTCGTTTGCGGCGACACGACATTCACGTTGGGAGTGACGGCGTCCGATCCCGATGAAAACCTGCTCGGTTGTTCGCTGATCTCGGGGGTCGGATCCTATTCCAGCTGTGTCTGGTCGTTTACGACCGACGGGCCGGGGGTGTACAGCGCGACGTTCGAATGCGAGGATTTCTGCGGCGAAACCTGCGGCGGAACGGTCAATATCACGGTGGAATACAACAGCGCGCCGGTCGCGGTTTGTCCCGGAAATCAATCTCAACTGGTCTGTGATTTAAGTGATATCTGTATCGACGGCTTCAGCGCGAGTGACGTGGATGGAAACCTCAGCACGGTTACCACCAATGTCGGCACATTGGTCGGTTCAAATGTCTGTTTTACGCCGGTTGAGGGAACCAATACAATTCAATTGATTGCCACTGATGCTTGCGGCAAAGCCGATACTTGTGAGACGGTCGTGACCGTCACTTTGAATTCCGCCCCGGTATGTGATTTACCCGATGACGAGACTTATTTCATCTGCGATGACAGTACATTCAGCTTCCCGGTTTCGGCTACTGATGCTGACGGCAATTTGGTCGGATGCACGCTGACAAGCGGCGTCGGCACGCTTTCGGGCGGCTTCTGGACATTTACAACCAGTGGCGCCGGTGTATATAGCGCAACATTCGAATGCGAGGACGCTTGCGGCGCAACCTGCGGCGGGACGGTGAATATCACAATCAACGAAAATGTTGCCCCGGTTTGCGATCTTCCCGATGACGAGACTTATTTCATCTGCGATGACAGCACGTTCAGCTTCCCGGTGTCTGCTACTGATGCTGACGGTAATTTGGTCGGATGCACGCTGACAAGCGGTGTCGGCGCACTGTCCGGTGGTTACTGGACATTCACGACATCCGGCGCGGGTGTATATAGCGCAACGTTCGAATGCGAGGACGTCTGCGGTGCAACCTGCGGCGGCACAGTGAACATAACAGTCAATGAGAATTCCGCCCCGGTATGCGACCTTCCCGATGATGGGACTTATTTCATCTGCGATGACAGTACATTCAGTTTCCCGCTCTCGGCTACTGATGCTGACGGCAATTTGGTCGGATGCACGCTGACAAGC
>CAZVNK010000527.1:0-2021 GCA_964628115.1 uncultured Ignavibacteriaceae bacterium
AGACGGCAATACCCTCCGGGGAACCATCCTTGAAATGAATGCCGATATCATAAAACCCGAAGATACAATCCCTCGGCATCATCGCGCCGTCCCTTCAGGACATAATAGCGCGCTTTGTACATCGTCGCCAGCGCCGAATCGGGATGCCAGGCAAGTTCCTTGTCGATATAGATCAAGGCCTTGTCAGGTTCGCGACGCTCCAGATAAATCTGTGTCAGGGCCAGATAGGAATCCAGATAGGGATCAAGCTCTTTCAGGGCGTGAAGCAAATGGTCTTCAGCCTTGTCGAATTTCCCCTGATACAATTTGATCAGCCCCAGATGGTAATAGGCCACGTGCCGCGCCCGAATATTAATCAGGATGAGTTGCTCGGAAAGACCGTGTTCGGCGTATATCGCCTGCATGTCCAGATATTTCCGGTAATATTCCTCTGCCCGGTCGGGTTGTTTGAGCGAGTTATAAATATGCCCGAGCGACATCAGGGCATCGAGATATTCGGGTTTTATTTCCAGAGCACGAAGGGCGTATTTTTCAGCTTCGGCCAATTCATCGAGTTTTATGTATGCACTGGTCAACTGATAATGCGCCATCAGGTGAATCGCCAGCGAGGGATCGGTCAACTCCAACGTGCGTTTGGCATGCTCGACAATCAATTCATACACGCGCGGATCATCTTCCGGCGACACCCCGAGCAGTAACTGGGCCAGGTTGAAATGGGCAAAGGCGAAATCGGGATTTTCTTCGAGCTGTTGTTCCAGAAGTCGGCGTGATGGCTCGGTTTTTTTCCGCATTTTCTCCGGAGACAGATTATAGCCGTAGTGCTTCAGGCGAATATTGCTCTGCAGAACCTTTTCGTTTTCATCGTACACCAATTGATTGTGCACGATTCCCTCGAAATGAAATCCGGCATCGCTTCGAAAAATACGATTGAAGACCAGACTCGATGAACACTCGCCGGTTTACTGTTTCACGTTGTAAATATTAACGGAAACGAGGCGGCATGTATCCTGCGCGATTGCCTTGCGCAAGATCGGAACATCGTCCTGCACGAATTCCTCGTCGGCGTCGATATACAAAATCCAGTCACAGGTCGCCTTGGAGAGTGAATAATTGCGCGCCTTGGAGAAGCTTCCCTCCCACTCCTGAAAATAGACTTTGGCGCCGTAGGAACGCGCGATTTCGACCGTGCGATCGGTCGAACCGGTGTCAACGATGATAATATCGTCGATCCAGTCGCGAATCGATTCCAAGCAAGTGGGTAGGAGATCTTCCTCGTTTTTCACGATCAAACAGGCGCAAATGGTGGCGCGGTTTTGCAATGTCTTTTCCATCATGCGCAGTTCCTGCACCTGCGAACACTTCCGAAGACCCTGAGAGACCACCTCGGAAGCCCGGTCGAATTGTCCGTGATGGCGGTACAAGTCGGCCAGATTCAAATACGCATGTTCATACCCCGGTTGCAGGGAGATGACTTGTTGAAAAGCCCGTTCGGCGTTTTCGATATCGTCCCGCGCTTTGCAGGCCACGCCTCGGAAATTGTAAAGCAGATACAGACTGGCGTCACTTAAGAAATCTGAATCGGATTGAGTCTCTTCCCGCCTGTCGTATAATTCCAAATAGCGATCGATGCTTTTCAGCGTCTGTTCATAATTTTTAAAACTGATATACACGAAAGCCAGCGCGAAATGAAAATCGCGATCCTGCTCGTTGAGTTCCAAACCGCGCCGCGCATAGGTTTCGGCTTCGGCAAGCCGACCTGAAGCGGCATACGCGAACGCCAGCAGGCGATAGTAATCGGCCTTTTCACGATTATCCCGAAACGGCGCGTCATCATCGATCGCAGTCAGCAGATCGATAACACCGTCGATGTCATTGCGGCCATAATACTCACGGGCCTGAGTGATGGTCCGCGATATTGCGGTTTTGTTTCCTGCCGAGACAGCCTTCTTTTTGGACGGGGCCGTTTTGGCGGTCTTCGCCTTGCGGGCGGTTTTCTTCCCGGTGCGTTTCCTGATTTGTTT
>CAZVNK010000528.1:0-1217 GCA_964628115.1 uncultured Ignavibacteriaceae bacterium
GTGATCAGGATCAGTTCGTCCTGATCGAGCACCTCCTTGATCGTCACCACCTCGCCGTTGCGTTCGGACGCCTTGATGTTGATCACGCCCTTGCCGCCCCGGTTGGTGATACGGTAGTTGTCGATCGAGGTGCGCTTGCCGTAGCCGTTTTCGGTGACGGTCAGCAGGGTGCTGTCGCGCTTCACCACGACCATGCCGATCACGTAGTCGCCGGCGGCGAGGTTGATGCCCTTGACGCCGTAGGCGGTGCGCCCCATTGCCCTGACTTTGTCTTCGGGGAATCGGATTGCCATACCTTTGCGGGTGGCGAGCACGATCTCGAAGGAACCATCGGTAATCGAGGCTTCAATCATTTCGTCCTCAACCGGGACATTCATGGCATTCACACCAACCACACGCGGGTGCGAGAATGCATCAAGCGGCGTCTTCTTGACAATGCCGCCTCGTGTCGCCATAACGATATACTCATCCGGCGAGAACTCGCGCACCTTGCAGAAAGCGGTTATGCGCTCACCCTTGGAGAGCTGGCACATATTGACGATCGGCTTGCCTTTGGCCAGCCGTCCGCCGGTCGGGATCTCGTGCACCTTGACCCAGTAACAACGCCCGCGGTCGGAGAAGAACAGGATATACTCGTGGGTCGAGGCAACAAAGAGATGTTCGGCGAAATCGTCTTCTTTGGTTTCGATCCCCTTGACGCCCATACCGCCTCGCTGCTGCCGCCGGTAGCCGGTGACACTCAGGCGCTTGATGTAGCCAAGATGGGAAATCGTCAGGACCATCTCTTCCTCAGCGATGAGATCCTCGACGGACAGATCTTCGGCGGCGTCCTGAATTTCGGTGCGGCGATCATCGCCATATTTTTCCGCCAGGCCCTTTGTCTCGTCCTTGATGATATTCATGCGGAGCGTCCTGGAGTCGAGGATCGCCTTGTACTCGCTGATTTTCTTGATCAACTCGCGGTACTCGTCCTCGATCTTCTGGCGCTCCAGGCCGGTCAGGCGCTGGAGGCGCATCTCCAGAATCGCCGTCGCCTGCAAGTCGGACAGCTTGAAGGACTTCATCAAGCCCTTGTGGGCGGTCGGAGTATCTTTCGACTTCTTTATCAGTTCGATCACGGCGTCGATATTGTCCAGCGCGATGCGGTACCCCTCAAGGATGTGGGCCCGTTCTTCGGCCTTGCGCAGGTCGTACTTCGTCCGGCGGACAACGACTTC
>CAZVNK010000528.1:1227-2014 GCA_964628115.1 uncultured Ignavibacteriaceae bacterium
GGCGGTGCTCGATAAACGCATCAAGCATCTGCCGGAGGCTCAGCAGCTTCGGCACACCGTGATCAAGGCCGAGCATATTGACCGAAAACGTCGTCTGCATAGTCGTGTGCGTATACAGCAGGTTGAGCACGACCTCTGCCTGGGTGTCACGCTTGAGTTCGATATAGATCCGCATCCCGTCGCGATCGGATTCGTCGCGCAAGTCGGAGATACCCTCGATCTTCTTGTCGCGCACCAGGTCGGCGATCTTTTCGAGGAGATTCGACTTGTTGACCTGGAACGGGATCTCGGACACGATAATCGCTTCCTTACCGTTTTTCATCCGCTCGACAGCCGCCCGGGCACGAACATACACATGCCCCTTGCCGGTTCGGTAGGCCGATCGGATCCCCTCGCGGCCATTTATAATACCGCCGGTGGGAAAATCGGGACCGGGGACGATCTTGATCAATTCATCGTTGGTACATTCCGGGTCGTCGAGAACGCGCACGATCGCTTTGGCGATATCCCGCAGGTTGTGCGGCGGGATATTGGTCGCCATACCGACCGCGATACCGGACGTGCCGTTGCAGAGCAGGTTCGGGAATTTGCCGGGCAACACCGTCGGTTCATCGCGGGTGCTGTCATAGTTCGGCATGAAGTCGACGGTTTCCTTCTTGATATCCTCAAGCAGTTCCATCGCCATCGGCGTGAGTCGGGCTTCCGTGTAACGCATGGCCGCCGCACCGTCACCGTCGATGGATCCGAAGTTACCCTGCCCCTCGACCAGCCGATAGCGCATATTAAA
>CAZVNK010000529.1:0-2010 GCA_964628115.1 uncultured Ignavibacteriaceae bacterium
CGTGACGAAGAGCAGCTCAAAGGATTCGCAAATGTCACCTTTAACGACGCGTTTGTTATTCGCGGCATGAAAATCATTTCCGGTAACAAGGGATACTTTGTTTCCATGCCCAGTAGGAAACGACCCGATGGTACCCATCAGGACGTGGCCCATCCGATTAACAACGAAACGAGACGGATGATCGAAGAGAAGGTGCTGGCGGCCTACGAGGAGGAACTGAAGACACAGACCGCCGATAAGAATTAACGAACTGGGGTGTCGTCAAGTGGTAAGACACAAGCCTTTGGAGCTTGCATTCGGAGGTTCGAATCCTCCCACCCCAGCCATTATATGACGAGTGAAATAAACGCTACATAGGTCCACAATAAACGCTTGCTAAGGTATTATCAAAATCACGTCTTATGTCAGAATTAAAATTAATCACCGGTAATTCAAATCAACCGCTGGCGGAAAAAATCGCACGATATATCGGCGTCGAATTGACCGCCTGCGACATTAAACGGTTCTCCGACGGTGAACTGTTTGTCCAGATCAACGAGAATATTCGCGGTGCCGACGTTTTCATCATTCAGTCCACCAATCCCCCCGCCGAGAATATCCTGGAGTTGTTGATCCTTATCGAAGCCGCGCGACGCGCCTCGGCCTGCCGTATCACTGCCGGGGTTCCCTACTACGGGTATGCCCGGCAGGATCGCAAGGACCGGCCGCGAGTAGCCATCACCGCCAAACTCATGGCGAATTTGCTGACTACCGCCGGAGCCCAACGAGTGATCACCATGGATTTGCACGCATCGCAGATTCAGGGGTTTTTCGATATTCCCCACGATCACCTGTACTCCACCCGCGTCTTCAAGGATTACCTGGAGAACATCATCCTCGACAACACCGCCGTCGTCTCGCCGGACGTCGGCTCGATCAAACTGGCCCGCGCCTTCGCCAAGGCGTTCCATGCCGGTCTGGCGATCGTCGACAAACGGCGACCAAAACCGAACCAGTCGGAGGTTCTCAACGTTATCGGGGACGGGAAAGACAAGAACGTGATTATCCGAGACGATAGGGTCGGCACCGCCGGGACGCTCTGCCAGGCCGCCCAGGCCGTGGCCGACATGGGCGCACTCAATGTCATGGCGGTCTGCACTCACCCGGTGCTGTCCGGAAAGGCTATCGAACGAATCAACGACTCGGCCATCAGCAAGGTGATCGTCTCCGATTCGATCGACGTCGAACAGAAAAATCTCCCGGACAAGTTCCAGGTGCTCTCCTGCGCCAAACTGTTCGGCGAGGCCATCATGAGAATCTCCGGAGAAAAATCGGTCTCGTCGCTGTTTGACGACCTTCCGGATTAAGCGAATGACAATGACTAATGGAGGTAAATAGAAAATCATGAAAGAGGTTAGACTGACCGCTGAAAAACGGGACGGAATCGGCAAGGGGGTCGCGAGACAATCCCGCCTGAACGGATTTGTTCCGGGAGTGGTTTACGGACCTGAGACGGAATCGTTTCCGATTACCATGAAAGCCACTGATCTGGATGCTTTTCTCAGACACCACGGCCGCTCCAACGTGCTGATCGATCTCGACGTCACCGGAATGCCCGGCGAAAGAAAAGTCCTGATTCGTGAACTCCAGCGCGACCCGGTCCGCGGTACACCGCGTCATGTCGACATGTACCAGGTCTCGATGCAAAAGAAAATCAACCTGTCGATCGGCGTCGAACTGGTCGGGATGCCCGAGGGCGTCAAACTCGGCGGAATTCTCCAGCACGTCATCCGTGAACTGGACATCGCCTGCCTGCCCACCGATATCCCCGAAAACGTCCGGCTCGACGTGTCTGAACTGCAGATCGGTGATTCCCTGCACGTCAGCGATATCGCTATCGAGAAGGTGGAGATTCTCGCCAATGCGAATCGGACCGTCGTGACCGTGGTCCCGCCGACGTCCTCGCCGAAGACGAGCATGCGCGGGTTGCTGGCCAGTTCGTGTTCGAGCGTGCGGCGGATCGCCGTCAGC
>CAZVNK010000530.1:0-2009 GCA_964628115.1 uncultured Ignavibacteriaceae bacterium
ATCTGGGGGAATCGCAGGATGAGGTAATCATCGATATTGACTCTAATGACTGGGTCGGTATCAATTTACTCGGCGATCACAGTATTCTCAAAAATATGAGTGTCATAAACGCCGGTCAGCAGGGCATTCTGATCTCGGCAGATTCCTGCCAGGTATCGGGATGTTTCGTGCGAGAGTGTGCGTATTCGGGGATCCGTATTATGGGGGATTATAACCTCCTGTTGAAAAATGTTGTCGATCGGGCCGGATTGCGAGGATTGCTTTGTACCGATGGCGCCGATTATAATTTGATTCACAATAATACCATCTATTCCTGCGGTGACATCGGTATCTGGCTGACCGACGCCGTTACCACCTGCAGGATTTTTAACAACATTGTGGTTAATTGCGAAGAGGGCATTCATGGCGATGCCGCCAACGTGTGCGGATTCAATGACGTCTGGAACAATACCGGCGGCGATTATGTCGCCGGAGTCGCGGACTCCGCCGGAGGGATCTCCGCCGATCCGAAATTCGTCAATCCCAATGCTAACGAATTTCATTTGAATGTCCAATCCCCGGCCCGCAATGCCGGATTGGATCTCGGGTATCCGTATTATGAAAGCGCACCGGATATGGGGGCCTTTGAATACGGAACCCCAGGTTCGATTGCCTTTGTTGACGTGGAACCGGATGACGACGAAAAATCACCCGGACAGACCATTCAGTACTCAGCGAAGGCATATGACGTTGATTCCAGTTTCGTGAAAGATGTCACCAATGCGGTCGACTGGTTTACGACTGATCCTGATGGGTCGATTTCCACTTCCGGGCTGTATACGGCCGGGGCTGTCAGCGGTGAGTATTATAATCGCGCGGAATTTGGTCTTCTGAAAGATTCCGGATACGTAGTAGTCTCCGAGGCCCTGAGTTACATTCGCATCGAGTTCGCCGACGGCACCCCGGTGGAAGATACCACGCTCAGTACCGACAACGACGCAACCGTGTTGTACTGCCGGGGATATACCGCCGGTGATGCTCTTCTGGGAGGAATCGAAGTCGACTGGATATTCGTCGATGATACGCTGGGGGTTCTGAGTCCGACCAATGGCAATCAAAGCACGCTTGAACTGACCATCACGGGAACGGCCCGGATCGCGGTTGACAACGGCGAGGGACAGGTGGATACCACCGGCACGATCACTTGTGTCGGGGGATTTCCGGCCTCGATTGACATTTCTCCCGATTCCGCCGAACTCACTACCGACAGCAGTCTGCATTTTGCATATCAGTCGTATGACGCCGACGGCAATCAGAGCGTTCCCGGTGTCATTCCGACCTGGGAAGTGATCGGTGATATCGGTGTTATTGATGTCAACGGTGATTTCGATCCGACCACGGTCGGCGTGGGGCAGATCACCGCGACGGCCGCCGGACTGAGTGATACGGTCGGTCCGATTACGGTCACTGCCGGAGTCTTGCAATCTTTGGCCATTGCGCCTGATTCGATCGACGTCGGTATCGGTGATTCGGTGCAGTTCTCAGTCGACGGTTTCGATACCGACGGCAATGTCGTCGACGTCGGCGATATCACCTGGAATGCCCTGGGGCGGGTCGGCAATATCGACGGCGACGGGTTGTTCCATGCAACTGCGCCGGGCCGGGCCAAAGTGAGCGCCGTCAGTTCCATTAATGACGTTTCCGATACCACCGGTTTCATCGACGTCGAAGAGTTATTGGTGTCGACCGTTCCGCTGGGTGCGCAAAGCGCCAATCCGGGACGGGATAATATTCCGATTCTCACGATCACGGTTGATAATTATTACGACGAGGACAAAACTCTGACCGGTGTCGTCCTGCACGATGGGTCTTCGGGGGCGGGCACGTCGGAACAATTGCTCGCCAACGTCGATTTGACAAAATTATATCTCGATATGGATGATGACTCGACACTTACCGTCGGTGACAGTCTGATTGCGTCATTGTCATATGACGGTGGCGATATGAAACAGTGGCAACAACGACTGCGA